>NZ_JBBMFJ010000004.1:0-142732 GCF_040096075.1 Ventrimonas faecis | reverse complement strand
TCTACACCGGTTCCGGTGATCACGGTCTGCAGATCCTTGGTGTAGTCACCGCCGGAAAGGGCGATACCGATCAGACGGTCAGAAGACTTACAAACCTCAAGGGCGTTCAGGACACCTTTACAGGACTCCAGTGCTGCCATCAGAAGAGTGGAACCTTCCGGTCTGCCAAACTCTCTCTCTGCTGCCAGTACATGCTCTTCTACAGTATGTACGTCCTGTGCGGTCTCGGTCTTTGCGATACGGATGGTATCTGCTCCGCCTGCCACGCAGACACGGATATCTTCTTTCCAGTGCGGGGTGTCCAGTCCGTTAATGCGGACAACGCGCTCAACTCCGCGGTAATCAATCTCCTGCAGCGCATGATACAGGGAGTATCTTGCTGCATCTTTCTGGTTCTCTGCTACTGCGTCCTCCAGATCCAGCATAATGGAATCCGGTTTGTAGATGTACGGATCCTTGATCAGGCCCGGCTTCTGGCAGTTTAAGAACATCATGGAACGTCTCAGTCTTTTTTTATTCGGATGGCTCATTATTTAATTACACCTCCCCACGGAAGATTCTCAGTGATATCGTTGGAACGGTATACTGCGCACTCAACGCGTGCTTTTAATGTGCAGTCTAAAGCACCCTTGTCCACTACAGTCACCTTTGCGTCTTTGACATCCAGACGGTTTAAGGTCTCAAGGACGGTTGCTTTAATCTGCTTTCCAAACTGATGGATGACACTGCTCTCGATGGAAAGCTCAACAGTACCATTTCCTGGCTCTACGGTAACCTGGGCATCGCTGGATTCCAGAGTACCTGCCATGGCAGCTTTCTTTACTTCCATTTTCTTCCTCCTTTTGTCCGAAGACAATCAATACTTCTTCGCCGTATGTTTTTGCTATCACACACCGGTTTTTTGTTCATCCTCAGTGTATCACTCGAAATACAATCTTTCAAATACTTAAATTATTATGGCGTATATAAGGTTATCTCTATGTCATTTCTGCTTTTGATATTTTTTGTCCTATAGCCTGTAAATAAAAAACTTATATAGATTCAGATTTCTCCTCACAATTGAATCCACTCCGGATTTATGATATTATAATAGAAAATTTCGTTTCTTTTTTTATCAAAACAGAACGATAAAATGTCACAGAAAGGGAGTCTTTCTTATGAATATCAAACACGCCCAGTACATGCTGACCGTAATGCAGGAGGGGAGCATCACCGCAGCCGCAAAAAAGCTTTACATTTCCCAGCCCTCCTTAAGCCAGATGATCAAACTGGTGGAGACCAATCTCGGCACCTCTATCTTTAACCGCTCCACAGATCCCATCACGCTGACTTATGCCGGTGAAAAATATATTGAAGCAGCCAAACAGATCCTCACCATCAACAATAACCTGCAAAAAGAAATTGACGAAATCAACCACGAAGACCACGGCTGCCTGAAACTGGGCATTCCGGTTCAGCGTGCCATGCAGGTACTTCCCTATGTATTGCCCCGCTTTATGAAACAGTACCCTTATGTGGATATTGATCTGCATGAACATGGTTCTGCCATTACCGAATCCATGCTGATTGAAGGAGCCATCGATCTGGCCTGCCTGACCACCTATCCCAAACACGAAGAGCTGAACTATATCTTAATTGAAGATGAAGATCTGGTCCTTCTGACCAGCCGGAATACAGATCTGGCCAAACGGATTCCATCCGGAACACCCATTGAAATTACGGAAGCCCGGCATGAGAAATTTATTTCCAGCAAAGAGGGACATAATGTCAGTACCGTACAAAAACAGCTCTTTGCCACGTATGACATACAGCCGGATATTCTTTTAAAAACCACCAGCATTGAAGTCGGTAAGCGCACTGCCATTGCCTGCGACGCCGTCATGATCTGCCCGATCAACTATGTGGAGATGTCTCCGGAATTATATCCATACTGTGCTGTTTACCCCATCAAAGGTATTGAAAACCAGAGAAGTTTCTATCTCTGCCACCGCAAGGACTTATACCTTACCAAATATATGCGGGATTTCATCCATATCCTGACGGAAGTAAAAAAGCCGTTCCTGCATGGAACCGTATTCTCCGGCGCAACCCGCTAAACATCTGGTCACTTCGGACCGGTATGGAAAACGAAAAAAGGATTTCCCATCTGCTCTGTGCAACATGGGAAATCCTTTTTTCGTATCTGATTTTATGTTTGTTTTCATTAGTCCAGGAAGGACCGGATGGTCTTCGGGGTGCGATAATTCCAGGTAGAAATCTTGATTCCGCTTCTGCGGCTTGCCGCATGGACAATCTGTCCGTTTCCAATATACATGGCAACATGGTTGACCGTTCCCTTACTGTTGGTATAGAAGATCAGGTCACCCGGACGCATCTCACTGGACTTCACAGCCCGGCCGGTCTTCGCCTGCTCTCTGGAGGTTCTCGGAAGGCCGACGCCTGCCACATGGCTCAGCACATACTTCACGAAACCAGAGCAGTCCGCACCGGTATGCGGGTCATTGCCTCCCCAGACATAACGTCCTCCCACAAACTGCAGCGCGTAGTTCACCACCTGGCTGCGCAGGGATGCGGCCTGGTTTGCTTTCTCCTCCAGCGGTGAGAATTTGATGGCTTCGTTTAAGGCATAGCGCACTTCCACGTTGTTGTCGCGGGTGGAAATGTAGGCGTTGTCGGCGCTCTCTCCGCTGTCTCCGTCACCGGTATCCAGTTCGATCTCTACCCAGCCATCTAACTGGGATACCACCGAATAACGTTCTTCCTTGGAAATCTGTGTCCAGATTTTGGCATCTGTATTCGGTTCCGCCCGGACATTCAGACGGTCCGTGGTCACGATGGCCATTAAGGATGCCGCGCTCACCGCCAGGTCCTTTGCTTCCTGTCCCACCGCTACGTACTGGGGATCCGCCGTCACATAACCGGTGATGGAACCAGATTTGATCTTATACCAGCCATCCAGTGTCTCCAGAATCTCTCCGGCTGCCTTACCTGGCAGTTTGCCGATGATGTTGGCCTGGGAATCCGTGCTTGGCTCCTTACGGATATTCAGGTAATTGTTTACCTTGGAGATCAGCAGATTGTCGTACTGGTTTAAGGCCATAGCCTTTAAATCCAGCTTGCGGGCCTCATTTAGGGCCAGTCCCACCGTAACATAGTCTGCGGAAATATAGCCGTCCGGTATCTTCACCCAGCCTTCCAGTTCTTCCTCTACCACATAGCGCTCATTGGCCAGAGCCTGCCCCACCACATTCGCCGGATCCAGTACCGGTTCCTGACGGATATTCAGCTTTTCGGTCTCAACAATGGCCATCTTTGTGACGTAATCCAGAGCTTTTTTGCGGGCCTCATCTCCGCTGATGATGTATTGGTTATGGATATAACCCTCAATGCCTCCGGAAGAAATGTGGTCCCAGTCCCCCTCGGTTCCAAGAATCTCACAGGCACTGTTCTGCTCCAGCTTTCCGATGATATTTCCGTCGGCCCCCGGAGTCTCCCGGACATTTAAGTAACCGGAAACCTGCACCAGGCCAAGGTTCTGATAGGAATCCACGACGGCCTGTTTTTCAGCTTCTTCCACATGAACATCCTGCGCTTCGGCTTCCACGGAAAGTGCCGCGGCCTCCTCCGAATCCGGATTTTCTGCCTCCGCGTTGGAGCCGGTCGCAATCGTTACGTTCCCGGCATTTCCGGATAGAGCCGGAAAACCGCCTTTTTTCCACACAAAAAAAACGCACAGAACCAGAAGGAGCAGAACCGTTCCGATTCCTGCATAATGCAGATACCGTGCTCGTTTTCTGCGCCTTCTGGCTCTCTTTAAAATCTGGGTATAGTCTTTTTTTTCTTCAGACATGGTATTTCTCCTCACTCATGTGTTACTGTTCACACGTTGTGCAAACAGTAACCAATTATGCCACTACTCAGTATATCATACCTTGTCTGATATTTTAAGCGATAGATGTGAAAAAAGTATTAATTTTCTATTACATCTATTACATCTATTACATTTATTCTGCTTTTTCCTTGTTCTGCGCTTCTTTCGCTTTGGCAAAGGCAATAATCATGTCTGCTGTGCCATCCGGACCAAGCACGGAACTGTTGATGCACATATCGTAGCTTCTGGAATCGCCCCACTTCTTACTGGAATAATAGTTGTAGTAGCTGGAACGTTTCTTGTCGGTTTTTACCATAATATCCTTCGCCTTGGCATCGTCAACATTGTAAAGATCCTTGATGCTCTTTAATTTATCCTCGTCATTTCCGGTAATAAATACGGAAGCCGTATTCGGATAATCTGCCAGTGCGTAATCCGCGCAGCGGCCTACAATTACACAGGACTCCTCGTTGGCCAGTTTCTTGATGGTATCGAACTGTGCCAGAAAGATCTTGTGGTTGATCGGCATATCCATATAGGCCGAAGTGGTATAGCCAAGAGAATAGGTATCCATAACCAGAGAGTATAAAAAACTGCTGGTCGGTTTTTCATCATGGGTTTCAAACAGCTCCTCGCACAGGCCGCTTTCTTTGGCTGCTTTGGTAAGAAGTTCCCTATCGTAACACTTCACGCCCAGTTTTTCCGCGATCTTCTGACCGATCATCTTACCGCCGCTTCCGCACTGACGTCCGATTGTAATAACAAGATTTCCTCTCATACTATCTTCTCCTTTCAGCATACACATGATGTAATTCTTTTATTAATTAGATTATAGCACAAAACTTTCCAAATGTATAGGAACACTTTGGTGCATTTTGTCTATTTTCAGATAATTTTTGTAACATCCGCATCTTCCGGCTTTAATCCTGCTCCAGCTTTCGCAGCAGCTTTTCAAAATACTCCGGAAGCGGAGCCTGAAACTCCATGTACTTTCCCGTGGTGGGATGGATAATCCCCAATACTCCCGCATGCAGCGTCTGGCCCTGAAGACCAGAAAACGGTACCTTTGCCGGACCATAAACCTGATCTCCAAGAAGTGGATGACCGATACTGGCCATGTGCACACGAATCTGGTGTGTCCGCCCGGTTTCCAGCTGGCATTCCACATAGGTGAAGCGCCGGAACCGCTTCAGCACATGGTAATGCGTGACTGCTTCTTTTCCGTTTTTCTCATTGATGCTCATCTTCTTGCGGTCCACCGGATGCCGTCCGATGGGGGCATTCACCGTGCCATCGTCCTCTTTGATCACACCATGGACAATCGCGTAATATTTGCGGGTGATGGAATGAACCTTCAGCTGCTCTGCAATGGCATTGTGGGCCTTATCATTTTTGCAGACGATCAGGACTCCGGTGGTATCCATGTCAATGCGGTGTACAATGCCTGGCCGCATGACGCCGTTGATGCCGGAAAGCTCATCTTTGCAGTGATGCATCAGGCCATTTACCAGTGTGCCGGTGTAATGCCCGGCCGCCGGATGTACCACCATTCCCTTTGGTTTATTGATGAGAATGATGTCTTTATCTTCATAGAGGATATCGAGATCCATAGGCTCTGCCTCAATCTCCGGTTCTACCGCCTCCGGTACCTCCAGGCAGATCCGGTCTCCCTCTGCCAGCCTGTAATTGCTCTTTACCGTTTTTCCATTGACTTCTACGCCGCCGTCCTTTAACAGCTTCTGAAGATAAGAACGGGAAAGATCTGCCAGCTGTTCACTTAAATATTTATCAATCCGCTGTCCTGCAGCAGATTCCACAGTCAGTTCGTAGATCACCGACGATCCCCTTTCTTCCATTCAAAAATCGCAAGATCCTCCTCCTTGTAGAAAAAGCAGAGGAAGAAAAGCAGCGCTGCCGTAGCCGTAGTCACATAAATATCCGCCACATTGAAGATTGGAAAATCGATCAGCTTAAAGTAAAGAAAATCCACTACATAGCCCTGGCTGGTGCGGTCCACCATGTTCCCCAGCGCTCCCGCAGTAATCAGAATGGTGCAGACGCGCAGACCCAGATAGCGCAGGCTGCTCCAGCCCGGCATGCGCCACATCACATAGATGGCTGCGGCTACCACTACAGCTCCGATCACAAAGAAAAATCCCTGTTTTCCCTGCAGCATGCCAAAAGCCGCGCCGCGGTTTTCGGAGTACAGCAGTTCAAACACACCATCCAGAATCACAAAGGGAGTCTTTCCCTTTAAATGCGCGACCGCAAGAAGCTTTGTGTACTGGTCAAAAAGCACCAGGGCCAGACTCAGAGCTGCCCAGGAAAGCAGATTAAATCCTCTCGTCTTCATCAGAACCTCCCATCAGCCAGTCCAGGCATGTGTTCATTTCCTCATCGGTCACTGTGCGGTCAATGAACGCCTCACCAATCCGGTGCAGCAGAATGAATTTAATTTTGCCGGAATCCATCTTTTTATCGTTCTTCGTGGCAGCAATGATTTCTTCTTTGGAAAGTTCAAAATCCGCAATGGATATCGGGAGTCCAAACTGGAAAAACACTTCCCGGATCTGCAGCGCCTCTTCCATGGTAATCTCCCCGCGCTTTGCGGAAAGTCCGGCTGCTGCCACACTGCCCAGTGCCACACACTGGCCATGAAGCAGGTGAAAATGCATCAGTTTTTCAATGGCATGCCCCAGAGTATGTCCAAAGTTTAAGATGCCGCGGATTCCCTGCTCGGTCGGATCCTGTTCGACCACATCCCGCTTGATGCGGCAGCTGACCAGGATCATCTGCTCACAGACAGAAAGATCCCGCGCAAGAATCTCCTCCCGGTGAGCCTGCAGCCACTCATAATAATCCGCGTCCATGATCAGGCCATGCTTGATGACCTCGCCCATACCACAGGCAAACTGCTCCTCCGTCAGGGTTAACAGGCTGGAAGCTGCGGTATAAACCAGCTGCGGCATGTGAAACGCGCCGACCATGTTCTTATAGGCGTCAAAATCCACACCGGTCTTACCGCCGATACTGGAATCCACCTGGGAAAGCAGTGTGGTAGGCACCTGAATAAACCGAATACCGCGCAGGTAGGTTGCCGCGGTAAATCCGCAGAGATCACCGACCACACCGCCGCCCAGAGCAACCAGCATATCATTGCGGTCATAATGGTTCTGGATCAGAAACTCGTATAAATCCCGGACTGTATCCAGGTTCTTGTTCTCCTCTCCGGCCGGGAACACGAAAAGATGCACTTCTCTGCAGACCGGCTCCAGCTGGCGGATCACGGTATCACTGTAAAGTTCTGCGACCGTGCTGTCCGTCACCACACAAAGTCTCCGGTCCCGCACGGAAAGGGAAGCCACCTCCTGTCCCAGTCTGTCATAATTTTCTTCCATTACAATATCATAAATTGGTTTTCCATCCCGATGTACGGTCATGCGATCACTCATGATGTCTGTACTCCTTTTTTGTATTTTAAAAAATTTGGATAAAAGAAATACAGACAACTTTCCTTCCAGTCCGTCGGAAAATTGTCTGTACCCCTGTTCCTTCTTCGCAAAAGGTATGTAACCTGTTCTGATCTGTACTTTATAAGCGGATGTTCAGTCCTGCTACATCCAGTGCGCCGCTTCCAAGCATTTCCTGGAAATCGCCGGAGAGCTCCACGGTTTCCGGTGTGGCAATAAAGATGTAACTGGAAATCTTCTGGAGGTTTCCGTTCATGGAATAAGTAGCACCGGACGTAAAGTCAATGATTCGCTGCGCAACCTCCGTGTGGATTCCTTCCATATTCAGAACTACTGCCTTACCGGCCAGCAGATAATCACAAATTTCTCTTGCGTCCTCGATTGAAGTAGGCTTTACCATGGAAACCTCCATGCTGCGCTTCATCGGAACCACTTTAGATGAACGAGAGAAGAATCTTGGTTTTTCCTCGCCCCCGTCGTCGTAGTTCTCAGACTCCTCACGTGCCGGGAAACGTCCCCTTTTGGCTGGCTTTTCTGCCTCATAATCTTCATCCGGACCAAAGTAGTCTTCGTCCTCATCCGGACTAAAACGCATGGTATCCATCAGTTTGCTCAAAATGCTCATAACCTATATTCTCTCCAATCCTTATCTGGCACCGAATATTCCGGTGCCGACTCTAATCATAGTCGCACCCTCTTCCACGGCCACCTGATAGTCACCTGTCATACCCATGGAAAGGACACTCATGTTAACATTATCAATGTTTTTCTTTTTGATGTCAACAGATAATTGATATAATTTTCGAAAAACCGGACGATTTTTTTCAGGATCATCCACGAAAGGCGCAATGGTCATGAGTCCTTCAATCTGAAGATGCGAAAACGCTGAAATTTGCTCTACCATTTCCGGTACTTCTTCCGGCATCATACCGAACTTGCTCTCTTCTTTCGCAACATTGACCTCCAGAAGAATCTTTGCCGTGATTCCCAGTTTTTCCGCCTCCTGGTCGATCTGCTCTGCGAGACGCAGGGAATCCACGGAATGAATCAGAACCGCATGGGGCAGAACCTGTTTCACCTTATTGCGCTGCAGATGACCAATCATATGGAAACGCGCATCCTCCGGCATCCGGGGGCATTTTTCCAGAATCTCCTGGACTTTATTTTCCCCGAAATCACGGGCACCTGCCTCGTAAGCCTCCTCCAGCATGAACAGCGGTTTCGTCTTGCTGACTGCGATAAGCGTAACCTCCTCCGGAGAACGGCCGGACTTCTCACATGCCTTCCGGATATTTTCTCTCACTTCATTTAAATGATCTTTTATGGTATTCATCATTCTGCCTCCCTAATGTCTAATAATGCCGACACCCTGTCTGACCGGACCGGTTTACTGGTAGATCAGCTGACCCTCATATACGGTGTTTGCATCCAGCACAATGTGGTCGTATACGGAAAGTCCGTAGTTGGTGCCTTTTTTGATGGAATAATATTCATCATTGGACTTGATGATCTCGATCTGCTTGAATACGGCATAACCCTTGTTGATATTGTAAACGCCCTGCAGGGACGCGCTCTGTCCAATCTGGTAACGGTCCTGGGAATCCGGTTTCACCACGTAATCCCCGGGCTTCAGCGGAGCGTCCTCATTCTTTTCTATATAATAATACTCTTCATTCGCATAGTAAATGGTGACCGGCACGAATTCTGCCGCGGTACCACTCTCTGAATATACTTCCTTCATGAAGCCGGTATCGCTGCTGTCTCCACCCTGTACCATATATTCCAACGGAATCAGATAAAATTCTTTTTCCGTCACTGCGGTAACCGGGATCTTCAGGCCATCTGCCTTTTCCGTGTCTACCGCAAACGTTACATAGCGGTCCGAAGCAAACTGTACCATGTACTGGCTAAAATCCAGCTTTCCATAAGCACCTCCGTCTCCACCGGTAATGATGGAGAAATCTCCTGTGGCATCCAGATCATTGACGGAGAATGTCACATGAAGCTGTGTCTGGTCTTTGTATTCCTCTGTCTCATCATCCGTGAGCGGAAATACAATGCTCCAGTTGTCCGAGGTGATCAGCTTATATACCGGTGCGGACTGTTCTATGAGCTGTCCTGCCTTGGTGATGGCCTTGGAATAGCCGGAACGGTCAAAGGTGCTCTCCGTGATTTCATCAGCAGTCAGGCTTTCAAATCCATCCACCGCATAGGACACGACACCGGACACCGGCGCTGTCACCTGCACAAAAGAAGCGCCCGCCTGCTGCATGATACTGTCCAGATTGCCCAGCGCATTGAAATTCGCGTACTCCAGAACTGCAGCTTCCAGAGAATACTGCAGATCGTAGGTATTTTCAAATTTCTGATCGCTGTAGCTCATGGAAAAGGAAGAAAGCTGACGCTTGACATCGCTTAAGTTCGCGTCTGTCAGTCCCACGTTCGCGTCCGGATTTTCCTGCATCAGCTCTGCCATGTTGCCGGTCTCATCAATGGAATAGATGCGGGTTCCAATGGCCGCGCGCTTTCCTTCCCGGATATAATAGTTGATATATCCGGCCCGGTCTGTACTCTCCACCCGCTCATCCCGCAGGATGATGCCGGTGTACTGGCGGTCATTTACAATGTTGCCCTCCACAACCTCATAAAACTGAACCTTCTCCTTTTTCATGTAGGTATAAACGCTGAAAACCAAATATACGAAGATGATCGCGAAGATGATCATTCCTACGTTTATATTGCGCGGATGGCGATATCTTATAATCTTTGATTTTTTCTTTTTTGCCAATGCCCTGTTCCTCCCGGCAGTATCTGGTATCTGTAGCGCGCGGAATTACGTGTCCGGCGAAAGCCCACACAGTTTCCGTCACACAAACAGCCGGGGAGAACCTGCCGCCCCGGCTGTAAAGAATACGAATTATGTATTACAGAGAAACCACTACATCTTTCTGTGCGTTCTCCGGCATTTCCGCTGCGTCCATGGAAATGCTTAATACGAAGTTTACATTATACTTCTCACTGATACCCTCTAAGGTAGTAATGGTCTCGCTGATGTCTTCTCCCTCTAAACCTGCAAGCTTCAAAAAGCTGTCTAAAAACATAGTCTCGATATCGTGATCCTGAGAAATGATACCGCAGATGAAACCGATGAATCCCTGGCTGGTTGCAACCGGGTACTCGTTTACGTTGATCAGACGAATCCGGTTGTTGAGCTCGTACATGTGTTTGGAACTCTTATCGAGATAAACGATAGAACCGGTAGCTGCCTTGATACCGTTGTTTGCCATATCCAACAGATGTTTTGTTTTTCCTTTGCCTTTTCTGCCTGCAATGATCTGAACCATAGTCGTGTCCTCCTTGGGTTTATTGAATCTGTATAAAAATTCTTTTATTATTAAAGTAATTATAGTACAAATATATGGAATGTGCAATCACTAATTGACAATTTTACCAATAATCTTTGTCATATTATCGTAGAGGACATCTCTGCTTTCTGCTTTGAGTACCACAGAGATATAATCATTGCCGCTTTCATCCTGGCTTCCCAGAATCAGGCAGGAGCCAGCCGCTCTGGTGGTTCCGGTCTTTCCTCCCAGAACGGTAATGCCGTCCGGGGCTTTTGACTTGCCATTTAAATACTGGTTGCTGTTTTTCCATTCCTGTGTTTTTGTCTGTCCGGTGCCGTCCGTATACTGTGCCTGATAGGATACAGTGCCAATGATTTTCTGAAATTCCGGGTACTTCAGAGCTTCATTGAAAATCAGATACAGATCGTATGCCGTGGTATAGTGATCTTCATCGCTTAACCCGTGGGGATTGACAAAATGTGTATCGGTTGCGCCAAGCGCATGGGCCGTCTCATTCATCTTCTCCGCAAAGGCCTCTGTGCTGCCAGCCATATGAACCGCGATGGCCACCCCGGCGTCGTTTCCGGAAGGGAGCATAAGGCCATAAAGAAGCTGTTCCATAGTCAGGGTATCTCCCGGGTTGATGTGGGCCAGAGAAGCCCCCGTCTCCGTGATAACCGTCTCCGGTCCTACCGTTACCATGTCACTTAAATTGCCATCCCGGATTGCGATGAGAGCCGTCATGATCTTGGTAATACTGGCCGGATAAAGGCGTTCAAACGGATTTTTCTGAAAGATCACCTCTTTGGTGTCTACCCCAAAAACAGCCGCCGCTTCTGCCGTCACAGACGCGTCCGCCTCTCCTTCTGCCCCGGTCACCACGCACAGATTCTTCGCAAAGGAATCCGCCTGTGAATTCTCCTGCATATCCTCTGCCATGGTTTCCATGCGTGTGCTTTCATAGGTAATCTGCGACTGTCTGCCGCAGCCGGAAAGAACCAGGCCGGTCAGCAGACAGACCGCTGTGATATTTCTTATCTTTCTCAAACCGCGCACCTCTAACGATACACTTCGCGCCATTCCAGATCGCCGCGGTCCAGAGCCTTGATCAGAAGTTCCGCGGTAGCCAGATTCGTCGCAAACGGAATGTTGTAGATATCACACAGACGGACCACATCGTTTACGTCCGGCTCATGCTTTTTCGGGTGCAGCGGATCGCGCAGGTAAATGACCATATCCATGTCATTGTGCTCGATCTGGGATGCCAGCTGCTGCTGTCCGCCCAGATGGCCTGCCAGATATTTGTGTACATTTAAGTTGGTTACCTCTTCAATGAGGCGTCCGGTAGTGCCGGTTGCATACAGCTCATGTTTATTTAAAATTCCTCTGTATGCAATGCAGAAATTCTGCATCAGCTTCTTTTTGGAATCATGTGCGATTAAACCGATGTTCATAACAGAACCCTCCTTTATTAGTTGCTTACTTTTCTCTGAAGTCCTACATTCATGACCACGCCGACCCCCAGATAAACGCTGAGCAGTGAGCTTACCCCGTAGCTGATAAACGGGAGCGGAAGTCCGGTGTTTGGCAGAATGCCTGTAGCTACAGCTATATTAGCAAAACTCTGGAATGCCAGCAGGGACGCAAGTCCCACGCAAAGCAGGCTTCCCATCAGATCTTTTGCCCGGGCTGCCATAATGAGACACTCATAGACAGTCAGCGCAATCAGAACGATGATGGCAATACAGCCGATAAAGCCCAGCTCCTCTCCGATGACAGCAAAGATAAAGTCTGTCTGTTCCTCGGAAAGGAAGTTTCCGTTCTTGACGGAGGCCAGAGTATTGTTATTGAGTCCTTTTCCCTGCAGCATGCCGGAACCGATCGCCATAATGGAGTTATTCTGCTGGAGATTGGCTTCCGCATAGTTCGCGGGATCAATAAATGCCATGATACGGCGGACCTGATAATCTTTCAGGAACGGTACCATGTTGTACTGGAGCAGATAGATAAACAGTGCTCCGCAGGGAACCACCACAGCCAGCGCTCCCAGGATCCACCGGTAACTTAAACCGGCCGCAAACAGCATGCAGAGAAAGATTACCATGGTGACCAGACTGGTGGACAGGTTTGGCTGTAAGAAGATCAAGCCAAACGCGGCCAGAAATAAAAGTCCCGCGAAAAACAGGATCTTAAACTGGTTTACGCGCTCCTGGTATCTGGAAAAATACCAGGCAAAAAAGACGATCAGGCCAATCTTTACAAACTCAGACGGCTGGATCTGTCCGATGACCGGAAGCACCAGCCAGCGCCGTGCCACGCCTCTGCTTACACCGAATATCAGCACGGCCAGAAGAAACGCCAGGCTGGCACCATATATAACCGGTGCAAAAGAAACCACTCTGTGGTAATCTACAAGGGATAAGATAACGACTGCCGTAAGGCCAACCAGAATGCCGATGATCTGTTTCATGACCATGGATGCATCCTGGTTGGAGGCGCTCCGGATAATGAGAACGCCGGTAATATTCAGCAGCAGCACATAAAGGAATAAACGGTAGTTGTAATTTCTGAAGTTATAGTCTAAAAACATGCTTCATTCCTCGTTCATGTAATTTGCCGGACCGGAAAGGCCGCTGTAATCAGAAAGGCCTGCTGGCCGCCCTCTTCCGGGCGTACCAGCCGAAGTTCCATGGCACCGGCATCGATCTGGGCATACCGTGACAGGACACGCACCAGATCATCGCGGATCATTCCAATGATGCCGGGATTCACTCCCGACTGATCCGAAACCAGAAGCAGTTTTAATCTGGCCCGGGCAATCTCACCGGAATTACTCTTTGCGGATCTTCCAGGTATTCTCATCCGCTCCACCTCCTATGCCCTCTTTAAAAAGCCGGAAATGCGGACCAGAATTCCTTTGTGGGGATCTAAATCCATAAATGGAACGGATTCCCCTGAAATTCTCCTGCAGATATTGAAATAGGCTTCCCCCGCCAGGGAGCTTGTATCTGCCAGCGGTTCCCCCTGATTGGCGGATATGACGATATCTTCGTCATCGGGGACCGCACCAATGACCGGAACTGCCAGAATATCCGCCACGTCATCGACTGACATCATGTCTCCCCGCCGCACCATATCCATACGGATCCGGTTCACGATCAGACGAATGTCTTCCATGCGTGCCGCCTCCAGAAGACCGATGATACGGTCGGCATCCCGGATGGCGGATACCTCCGGCGTCGTGACCACAATGGCCCGGTCCGCACCGGCAATGGCATTCTGGAATCCCTGTTCAATTCCTGCAGGACAGTCAAGCAGTATATAGTCGAACTCTTCCCGCAGATCATCCACCAGTTTTTTCATCTGGCCCGGGTTCACAGAGGACTTGTCCCGGGTCTGGGCAGATGGAAGCAGATAAAGGTTCGGGTATCTTTTGTCTCTTATCAGGGCCTGCTTCATGCGGCAGTTGCCTTCTACCACATCTACGAGATTATAGATGATGCGGTTTTCCAATCCCATCACAACGTCGAGATTGCGCAGGCCGATGTCTGTGTCGATCAGCACAACGCTGTAGCCTAACAGTGCCAGGCCTGTCCCGATGTTTGCGGTGGTGGTGGTTTTGCCGACCCCGCCTTTTCCAGAAGTAATTACCATGACTTCACTCATAGAAACGCCTCCTGAAAAATTCTACCGAATCTATTTTACCCTATATTCTTAAATATTTCCAGTATTAATTGAAATTTAACATATTTAAGAAAGATTTTTTTATTACTTTCGTACAAATACTACAATTTTCTACAGAAGCAATCATGGGACCCTTGCCCAGCTTCTTTCCTTTGTCACCGTAATGACAGGAAATGTCGGCAATGCGGATCTGAAGAGGCGCCATCTCCATGGCTGCCACCACCGCTTCCCGGTTTCCGGCAACTCCGGCATGGACGGAACCGCGCAGTTCCCCCAGCACAATGATGTTTCCTTTTGCCGCCACACGGGCGCCGTGGCGTACATCTCCGATAATGACGATGCTGGCCTCCGATTCTATGGATTCTCCCCGATGCAGATCTCCCCGGTAAAACTGGCCGGTCCGCTCGGAAAGCTCCATCAGCTTCTGGTTCAGCGCTTTCTCACACCGCTCCACCCGCTCCAGATCCTGATCTAACAGGCAGAGCACCTCGATGCCGGAGTTTTCCGTGATAGTGTTGACAATCTGCATTTCCTGGGCGGCCGTGAGGGGCCGTCCCTGCAAGAGCAGTGCCATCTGGGCATTGCCCCAGAACCGGGCCGACTCCTTAAATTTTGTGGCAAGCTCCGCGATCAGTTCTTCAAAGCTGCACTCCGGATCCAGAATCACTGTCATGCCTGCCTTGCTGCTTTTGATCACAATCCTGTTTTTCATGGTTTCACCCGCTCCCCTTTGTTGTATCCGCGCTCCCGGAAATTTGGGAGCGCATTCTGATTAGTCTCCGACCTTAACATTGGAAACTTCCAGGGCACCACTGCTCAGGATGGATTCCAGATCGGTATATCCGTAGTAAAAGCGGTAGACATTTTTTGCCACCATTGCCGCGTTGGAGGAAGAATATCCGTAAGGAATATTGACGGTTACGCAGATCTCCGGGTTTGTATACGGTCCGTAGGAAATAAAGAACGCATGGTTACCACGGGTTCTGGACTCCTGGGCCGTACCGGTCTTACCGGCAATCTCCACCTCCAGATCCTTAAAGATCTTACTTACAGAACCATCCGTTACCACGGCGCGCATGCCCTGATGGACTGCGTCCCAGGTGGAATCCGCGATATCCACATGCCCGGTTGCCTCCGGAGTAAAATCTTTGATGAGGTTTCCCTCAGAATCCGTCATCTTGTCTAACAGGCTTAAGTCAAAGACCGTTCCGCTGTTGGCAATGGCTGCCACATAACGGGAAAGCTGTACATTGGAATACGAGTTGGTACCCTGTCCCATAGCAGAACGCTCCGGGTCCTCTGTTGTCAGCTCCGGTGTCGTCTCCGGAATTTCAATGCCGGACGGACGGTTTAAGCCAAACATGGACGCATAGCGGCGGATGGTATCCACACCCATATCCGTAGAATAAACCAGCGTGTCCCGGTTGGTTGCCAGACGGTGTGCCACCTCCGAGAAGAAATAGTTGCAGGAGTTCTGAAGGCCGCCCACAACGGTTAACGGTCCATGGTGTCCCGGGTAAATCCAGCACTTAATGGGCGGATCTACTTCCTTATATTCACCGGTACAGTCGATGGTTTCATAAAGGCCGATAACCTTCTCCTCCAGTCCCGCAATGGCGGTGATCGGCTTAAATGTGGAACCCGGTGCTTTCTTGGCCTGAGTCGCGTTGTTGTAAAGCGGCAGGGACAAATCTTCCTGCAGCTGTTTCATATACGCCGGGTCCGCGCTTCCGGACAGGCGGTTGTTGTCATAACTCGGGTAAGTAACCAACGCCCGCACCTCTCCGGTATTGACATCGGTGATGACCACGCCGCCGGTACACGGGTCCAGGGCCAGCTGGGCCGGAGTCAGCTCAATGTTCTGAATCTTGCGGCGGATAAACTGGAAAGCGTATTCCTCACCGTTGCCCGTTAAGAGCTGCACCTCATTTGCGTCATAGGGAAGTACGCCCTGGGCGTAAAGGGCCAGGCAGAGCTGGCGTCCGGTGATGACCTGGTCGTTGATCAGGTAGCGGTAAATACGTTTAGTAAACTTCGCGTCATCCTTTAACTGATCCAGCGTATAGTCCACGAGGACCTGATAAATATCATCCGCGCTGGAATATTTGCTGGTAACATTCAGTTTCGTAGTGTCAATCCAGTTTTCCGAGATACCGGCATAAATGTAATCCCGCAGGCTGATCTCATCGTTTTTCCAGGCCAGATAGCTCTCACTGTTCTGGTCAATCCGGTCTTTCTGGACAATGCCTACCGTACTGTCAGAAAGCCAGTTGTAAATATAGGCCATGTAGGCCATCATATCCTGCGGCAGATCCTTCATCATGGTTGGATGGTCGCTCATCAGCTCGTAGCGCAGGCGCTCTAAAATCTGCTCCCTCGATGAGGTGTAGATGGACTGGATCTGGCGCTCAATGTCCGTGGCATTCTCCGAAGCCATATGGCTTAAGGAAAGCACATTGTTGTTGATGAGCTGGTAGTACGCGTCCTTCACCGGAATGCTGATCTTGGAGGAATCCGTGATAGCAGAGGTATCCACGTCCTGATTGACCAGGGCTTTGGCCACAATACCTGCTAACTGCTGTTCGATCAGATGGTAGATTCCGATCTGCAGGTCCCGGTCAATGGTCAGGTAAATATCATTGCCGGTGGACGCCTGGGTTTCCGAAATCACCTGCATGACATTTCCCACGTTGTTGACCACCAGGTTCTTATAACCCTTATGTCCCTGAAGTTGCAGTTCCATGGATGCCTCAATGCCGGTACGGCCGACAATATCGCTGAGTTCATACTCCGGATTTGTCTTTTTGAGCTCCTCCAGCTGGTCCTCCTGTACCTTACCGGTGTAGCCGATGATTGGCGCAAAATACTCTGCGTCATTATAGCGGCGGATAGTCGTCTCTGCTACCTCCACACCCTTCAGCTCCGCAGTATGTTCCATCAGATCTGCTACGGTCTCATCATCCACCCGGTCACAGATGGTAATCGCCTCATATTTTTTATATGCGACAAGTGACATCGTATACCGGATATTGACAAGCTGCACCAGTTCCGCATCAGAAAGAATCAGGGGATTGCCCTTATCATCTTTCATCTTGTCAATCCCGTATGCTGTTTTTTTCTTTTCGATCAGTTCTCTTGCTGTCACTGCTGTCGGATATTTTCCCTTGTCATCATCCAGCTCATCTACGGATTTGCGTCCGTAAAAATCCCGCAGGAACCGTTTTCTTGCAGCCTCCGATGATGAGGTATAGACGATTTCCCCATCGTCATTGATCGCAATTTCCAGCTTACCCTGCGCCTGATAACCATGTTTGTTCAAAATCCGGATCAGTTTCAGGAGCATGGAATTCATGCCGGCACTTTTTGGATAATCGCCCGTATCCTGTACCGTCACTGCGTAAGCCAGCTCATTGTAGGCCAGAAGATTCCCGTTGCGGTCATAGATATTGCCGCGGGTGCCCGGCGTTGTCACTGTTTTTTCGATCATCTGGACATAATCTTCCAGATAGGATTCTCCGTTTACAATCTGCAGCTCGAACAGCTTGACCGCCAGAATCAGAAACATGCCGGTAAATACCAGCGCCAGCGCAAAGATACGGGAGCTTAAGACCCGTTTTAAAAAATCATATAATTTATGGAAGAAATCTTTCAGCACGCTTATGTCACTCCTATTTGTGTCTCATGTTTCGGTATTTAATATTCCCGTTCCCGCCGATTGTCCAGCTCATCCAGTCTCCGGTTTGCAGACAGGAAAAAGCGATAAATAAGCAGCGTTGTTACAACTGTGAAGATCAGCTCCGGAATGATGATCTCCTTTGCGTAATAAAGAAAATCCAGCCGGTTGCGGATCAGAAAACGGAACACGTAAATATACAGGTTGTAGATCAGTTCATTGACCAGACTCATGACCAGCGGCAGATTGATATAGTCCTCATAGTAATACTGGGTGCAGATTCCGTTGAAATAGCCGATGTTGATGAACAGCAGTGTATAAAAACCGAAGGGGCCGCTGTAAAACAGATCTAGTAAAATTCCGGCAAACAGACCGTATAACAGTCCCGCTTCCTTTCCGTAAATAAATCCAAAGGAAAAGGTCAGGATCAGAAGCAAGTTCGGAGTTGCCGTGAGAAACGGAATCAGCGGAAACACACAGTTCTGGACCGTAAAAGCCAGGATCATCAGTACCACATTTAATAAGAACCGTTTCATGCGCCTGTCTGTGCCCCCTCTGTATTTTCTGTACTCTCCTGCGGTGCCTCTTCCTCTTTCAGGGTCGTGATGACCAGCACCTCCTGCAGGCTGTCAAACTGTGCTGCCGGAATCAGGTAACCGGACTTGGTCAGACGGCTCTGGTCTGTGGTGATATCGGCCGCGTAGCCGATCAGGATTCCCGGAAGAAATTTAGAACTGATGTTGGAGGTCACAATGCGGTCTCCGTCTTTCAGATCACCATTCTCCGCAATGTTGCTCAAACGCAGCCTTCCCTCTCCGAACAAAGTCAGGTCGCCGGATACAATGCAGGTATCTCCGGACTGCTGGGCCATGCCGCTGACACGGCTTACATCATCAATGATGGAGCGGACTGTAGCATAATGAGCTCCCACATCCGTAACAATGCCCACCAGGCCGCCTCCGGCCATGACGTTGGCATCTACCTGAACACCGTCCGCAGAACCTTTGTTGATCCGGAATACCTGAAACCAGTCACCAGAGTCCTTCGCAATGACCCTGGCTCCAATCTTCTGATACTGCATATAGTCCTGATCCAGATCATAAAGCTCCCGCAGACGCTGCAGTTCAAACTGTTCCGACTGCAGGCGGCTGTTCTCCTCCACCAGCGCGTCGATGCGTTCCTGCAGAGCCTGCTTTTCCGCCATGGCGCTGCGCAACGTGCTGTAGTTGCTGATTCCGTTGTAAAGTGAGGTGCCCACCCGGTTCACTCCCGACTGGATCGGGCTTAAGACATAGCCCACGCCGCTTCTCAGCGGATTTAAGAATCCATCCTTAAACGATGTAATGCCGATCAGCAGAATGCAGAAAACCGACAGTCCGATCAGAATGTATTTGCTGCGTTTTGATTCCATCTGTTATAATCCCCGTTCTTTCATGCTGACATAAGTGCCATCACCTATGATGATATGATCTAACACCGGAATGCCGATCACCCGTCCGGCCTCCTCCACCCGCCGGGTAAGAAGGACATCTTCCCTGCTGGGTTCCGGATCGCCGCTGGGGTGATTGTGCACCAGGATCAGGCTTACCGCCTGAAATTTCAACGCCTGGATAAAGATTTCCCTCGGTGTGGCAAGAGACGCATTCACCGTCCCCTTAGACAGCGCTACGTCTCCAATCATATTTTGTTTCGTATTAAAAAGCATCATGTGGAACTCTTCCTGTTCCTTATGACGCAGGTCTTCCTGATAGTATTCCGCCACCTGGACCGGATCGTTGAAACGAACCGGACTCTTTATGGCTTTGCGTTTCCAGATGCGTCTGGACAGTTCTCCAATACACTGGAGCTGGATGGCTTTCACCTGCCCAATGCCTTTGACGCTCATCAACTCCGGCAGGGACAAATGCAAAAGTCCCAGAATTCCTTCTCCGGGACCTCCAAGCTCCAGAATCCGGGCAGCCAGCTCCAGTACGCTCTCCTGCGTGCTTCCGGTCCGGAGGATCACAGCCAGAAGCTGTGCGTCACTCAAATGCTCCGGCCCGGATTTTACGCAGCGTTCATATGGCCGCTCATCATGGGGCAGCTCTTTCATTGTCGTGTGTTTCATCGTTCACCCTCCATTCTCTCTCCAAGTACGAAGCGGAAGGGAACAATTTTTAGTTTACCACAAATCAAATATCGTGTATACAAAAAATGGAAAACTTTAGAAATGGTTAATATTTTCTACCGCAAAAAATTACAGCGTCACAATGCCTGCTTCTACCATCTTCTGCAGGGACATTAAGATGCCCAGCTTTGCGTGATACCAGGTCAGGCCGCCCTGGAAATAAACCGCATACGGCGGCTTGATCGGGCCATCGGCACTCAGCTCAATGGAGGAGCCCTGTACAAAGGCACCTGCTGCCATGATGACCGGTGCGTCGTAACCCGGCATATCCCACGGTTCCGGGGATACAAAGCTGTCCACCGGCGCTGCTGCCTGGATGCCCCTGCAGAATGCTACCATGCCTTCCGGAGTTCCCAGCGTTACAGCCTGGATGATGTCGTGACGGGACTCAGTGCTGTTCGGAACAACGGCAAAACCCAGTTTTTCATACACATTGGCTGCAAAGATCGCGCCCTTTAACGCCCC
Source organism: Ventrimonas faecis (assembly GCF_040096075.1). Taxonomy (NCBI): domain Bacteria; kingdom Bacillati; phylum Bacillota; class Clostridia; order Lachnospirales; family Lachnospiraceae; genus Ventrimonas; species Ventrimonas faecis. The sequence continues at coordinate 122,055 of NZ_JBBMFJ010000004.1, read as the reverse complement.
TGCCACAGTGGTCGGGGACATGAACAGGCCCTGATAGAAGGACTGGTTCAGGCCCAGGCTTGCGCCTACCTCTTTTCCAAGTCCCGGTGCGCTTAAGCGGTAGGATGCCTGCTCTACGCAGGATTTTTTACCAACGATATAGCCGCCGATCGGTGCCAGGCCGCCGCCCGGGTTCTTAATTAAGGAACCAACGATCATGTCAGCACCAACGTCCGTCGGCTCAATGCGTTCTACAAACTCACCGTAGCAGTTATCTACCATGCAGAGCACATCCGGCTTTACGCTCTTGCAGAACGCGATCAGCTCACCGATCTGGCTTACGGAGAAGGTCGGGCGGGTCTGATAACCCTTGGAGCGCTGAATGGTGATAAGCCTGGTCTTCTCATTGATGGCCTTGCGGATGTTCTCATAATCGAAAGTGCCATCCTCCAGAAGGTCTACCTGGCGGTAGATCACGCCGTACTCTTTTAAGGAACCTGCCGACTCACGGATGCCGATGACCTCTTCCAGGGTATCGTATGGTTTTCCCACCGGGGAAAGGAGCTCATCGCCCGGGCGCAGGTTGCTGGACAGTGCCACATGCAGGGCGTGGGTTCCAGAGATCAGCTGCGGGCGCACCAGGGCATCCTCGCCGTGGAACGCTTTTGCGTACACCTCTTCCAGTGTATCACGGCCCAGGTCATTGTATCCGTAACCAGTGGTTGCCGCAAAATGAATGTCGCTGACGCGCGCCTCCTGCATCGCCTTTAATACCTTCATCTGGTTAAATTCGGCGTTTTCATCGATGGCTTTAAAACGCTCCTTTAAGCTCTCTTCAATCTCTATTCCAAACTTCAGGACTTTTTCACTGATGCCAAGTCCCTCGTACATCTCATTCAGTTCCATGTTCGTTTCTTCCTCCAAAGTAGTCCTTGTAAATGTATTCTAAAATTTTCTTCCGGTCGTCTTCCTGGCTGTCCGCATCTGCGGTCTGATGTCTCCACAGGGCATTCTTATCATCCACGGCAATAAACCGCACATCCCGTTCCCGCTTAAACCAGGTGAGCTGGCGCTTTGCGAAATGCCTCGTGTCGCGCTTGATGATATAAACTGCCTCCTCCAGACTGATCCCTCCATCCAGATAATCCAGGATTTCCTTGTATCCGAGTCCCTGCATAGCCACCATGTCCCGGGTGCAGCCCATTTCTTTTAAACGCTTCACCTCGTCCACCAGGCCCTGCTCCATCATGATGTCCACCCGCCGGTCAATCCGCTCGTAAAGAGCGGCGCGGTCCCGGGTCAGCACATAATAATACAGGTCATAAGGAGACTGTTTCTCCCGCTCCCGCTTATTATGCTCGGAAATCTTTTCTCCGGTCAGCCGGTAGTATTCAATGGCACGGATAACCCGCTTTACATTGTTGGCGTGAATCGCCTCCGCGGATTCCGGGTCGATTTCCGCCAGCATCTGGTGCAGATGCTCTTCCCCTTTCTCTGCAGCCAGCTGTTCCAGTTCCTCCCGGATGCCGCTGTGGTCTTCATTCTCCGTAAAGTCAATGTCGTAGGCCAGCGCCTGGATGTAAAATCCGGTGCCGCCGGTCACGATCGGCACATGGCCGCGGCTGTAAATACCCGCCATGGCTTCCTTTGCCATGGACTGGAAGCGGGTTACATTAAACTCCTCCCAGGGCTCCAGCACGTCAATGAGGTGATGGGGCACTCCCTCCATCTCCTCCGGCATGATCTTGGCCGACCCGATGTCCATATGGCGGTACACCTGCATGGAATCGGCACTGATGATCTCGCCGTTTAATGCCTTTGCAAGTTCAATGGACAATGCTGTTTTTCCCACCGCGGTCGGCCCGGTGAGAATGATGAGTGGCTGTTTCATGGCTACTCCCCCTCGTCAGACAATTCGTTTAAACTTCTTCTCCAGTTCATATTTGCTCATGGATATAATGGTCGGTCTTCCATGTGGGCAGGCATAGGGATTTTCCAGTCCTAAAAGCTGGTCAATCAGGGCATCTGCCTCCGCGGCGCTTAAGACATCGTGTCCCTTTACCGCCGCCTTACAGGACATGGAAGCGACCTTCTCATAGATCATGTCCGCATTCCGCGCCTGAGCGTCCTCGGAAAGAGAATCCAGCATTTCCATCAGAAGATCCTTTTTCGCGATAGAAAACAGATTATCCGGCACGCCGCGCACCGCATATTCCTTTCCGCCAAAGGGTTCGATCTCAAATCCGATGTCCGTAAAGATCTGCATGTTCTTCTCCAGCATCACTGCCTCCCGGCTTCCCAGTGTCAGAATGATGGGCGGATGGATCTGCTGGCAGGTGTACTCCCTGGTTTTTAAGGAGTTCATGGTCTTCTCATACAGGACCTTCTCATGGGCCGCATGCTGGTCGATGATGTAGAGCTGGTCCTGAAACTCCACAAGCCAGTAGGTAGCAAAGAGCTGCCCCAGCAGCTTGTGACGGCTGCGGGACTGAGGCTCCAGAAGCTTTTCCTCAAAGAGATCCATCTGGACGGCTGACTGCAAAGTTTCCGTCTGCTGTACCTCCTGTGGTGCCAGCTCCCGCTGCAATTCCTGTGAACCAAATCCCTGCTGCAAATTCCGAGATTCCGGCTCCTGCCGTACGTTCTCCTGCATCTGTTCTGGTCCCTGGTCCGGATTGTTCCTGGGCTGTTCTTCTGCACCGGTTGAAATTTCTGTTGCCATCTGGTGATTCTCTGCTGCCGCAGCTTCGCCCGGCGTCTGCTTTAACAGTGCCGTCAGCGCCGCATTCACGCGGTAACCATTTTCCCCGGCTGATGCTCCCGCCGCTGTGCCGGAAACCTCCGCATGGTACTGACCCACCATTTCCGGCTGTTTTTCACCTTCTGCAGACCGTCTGCTTTCCCGCTCCGCTTCCCGCTGCAACGCCTCCACGCGCTGCTCTGTGCGAAGAAGTCCGGTCCGCTCACTGCGGATCTGGGATGTGGCCTTTAAGGCAGGCTGTTCGCCCGGCCGGGTCTTCATCCGGTATTCCTCCGGTGTCTCCCGCAGCACGAAATTGTCTGCGCTGCCGCTCGTTACGGACCGCTTCGTTTCAAACAGTCCGGCATTGTCCTGCCCGGACCTGCTCTGTGCAAACGTCTGGGCAACATCCTGCTGATATCCCTGCGCAGAAACACCCCTGCTGTCCATCTGCTGCCGTCTCTGCTCAAACCGCTCCGCGCGCTCCTGCATCATGCGGTTCTGCTCAAAGGGCTCCGGGATCGGGATCCGCTTTTCCGGCACGGGTTTGCGCGCCCGCTCTTCCTCCACCAGTTCCACCTTCGGAATCAGTTCCTTATGGCGCAGAGCTTCGGCTACCGTATCCCGCACCATGCGGAATACATTCTCGCCATTCTGGAAGCGCAATTCCATTTTGGTCGGATGCACATTCACATCCAGAAATTCCGGCTCAATCTTAAAATGCAGCATCGTAAACGGGTACTTGTGCTGCATCATGAAGGGCTTGTAAGCCTCCTCGATGGCCTTGTTGATGATGTTGCTCTTGATATATCTTCCATTGATATAGTAGTTTTCAAAGTTGCGGTTGCTTCTCGCAATGACGGGCTTTCCGATAAAGCCTTCCACGCTGAAGGCTTCCCCGGTCACGGAGACCGGAATCAGGTTGGCGGTAATTTCCCGCCCATATACCGTGTAAATGATATCTTTTAAATTATGGTTGCCGGAAGTGTGCAGCTTATTCTGATTGTTCTGAATAAAGCGGATGGAAATCTCCGGATGGGACAGGGCAATCTTCTCCACCAGATCCGCCACATGGGCCCCCTCCGTCATGGGAGTCTTTAAGAACTTCCGGCGTACCGGCGTGTTGTAAAAGAGGTTCCGCACAATGAAGGTGGTTCCATCCGGCGCGCCGATTTCTTCCATGCCCCGTTCCTGGCCGCCCTCAATCTGATAGCGGTTTCCGGTTAAAGAACGGCTGGTCTTGGTGATCAGCTCCACCTGGCCCACTGCAGCGATGCTGGAAAGAGCCTCACCGCGGAATCCCAGGGAGGATACCGTAAACAGATCCTCCACGGACTGGATCTTGCTGGTAGAATGGCGCAGAAAAGCCAGCGGAATCTCATCTTTTTCAATTCCGCATCCATTGTCCGTCACCCGGATGAAGGAGATTCCTCCCTCCCGGATTTCCACCGTGACCGCAGTTGCCTTCGCGTCGATGGCATTCTCCAAAAGCTCCTTCACCACCGAAGCCGGCCGCTCAATGACCTCACCGGCCGCAATCTTGTTGATGGTATTCTGATCCAGTACATGAATGTTCGGCATGCCGCACCTCCCGTATAATTTCATTTACAATTCCGGCACATCTGTGCCTTCCCAATCCTGCCAGTCAGATTTTCTGTTTCCAGACAGTTTCCTGTCTCCAACAGACCAGATTCTCCGTCAGACCGGTCTATTTCTCATTCCCGCTCCAGCGGTTCTTCAATTTCGTCTGCATCCGGTACAGGGTATTTAACGCGTCAATTGGCGTCATGTTGCCCAGTTCCAGATTCTTCAGTTCTTCGATGATATCGTCCTCGCGCACCGTATCAAACAGGGTAAGCTGACTCATCTCCACATCATCCGGCTTCGGCACCGGCTTGTGGCCCGCCGGCGCACTGCCCTCCGCGATCTCACGGGTTCTTGCTGTGAGGTCGGAATCCACCAGCTGCTCCACCAGCTCTTTCGCCCGGTTGATAACCGAATCCGGCACGCCGGCCAGCTTCGCTACCTGAATACCGTAGCTCTTGTCGGCGCCGCCCTTTACGATTTTTCTTAAGAAGACGATATCATCTCCCTGCTCCTTTACGGCGATGCAGTAGTTAGTGACACCGCTCATAAGGCCTTCCAGCTCGGTCAGCTCGTGGTAATGCGTGGCAAACAGTGTTTTCGCGCCTAAAAGGCGGGTATTGCTGATATGCTCCACCACTGCCCAGGCAATGCTCAGTCCGTCAAAGGTACTGGTGCCGCGGCCGATCTCATCGAGGATCAGCAGACTGTTTTTCGTCGCGTTCCGCAGGATGTTGGCCACCTCGGTCATCTCCACCATGAAGGTACTCTGGCCGCTTGCCAGGTCATCGGATGCGCCTACACGGGTAAAGATCCGGTCGCAAATACCGATGTTCGCCTGATCCGCCGGGACAAAGCTTCCGATCTGTGCCATTAAGACGATCAGAGCCGTCTGGCGCATGTAAGTGGATTTACCGGCCATATTCGGTCCGGTGATGATAGAAATGCGGTTCTTGGAGTTATCCAGGATCGTGTCGTTGGCCACGAACATATCATCCCGCATCATCTTCTCAACGACCGGATGGCGGCCACCCTTGATCTGGATGGTGCCCTTTTCATTGATCTGCGGCTTCACATAATTGTTGCGGGTCGCCACGGTGGACAGGGATACGAACACATCGACTGCCGCAATGGCGCGGGCAGTTTTCTGAATTCGCACCACTTCTGCCGCAATGGCGTCACGCACCTCGCAGAATAAGTCGTACTCCAGGGAAACGAGCTTGTCCTCCGCTCCCATGATCACATCTTCCAGGTTTTTCAGTTCATCGGTGGTGTAACGCTCTGCGTTGGTTAAGGTCTGTTTGCGGATGAAATACTCCGGCACCAGATCCTTAAAGGAGTTCGTCACCTCAAAATAATAGCCGAACACCTTGTTGTATTTGACTTTCAGGTTTTTAATACCGGTGCTGTCACGCTCTCTGGCCTCCAGATCAGCCAGCCAGGTCTTCCCTTCGGTCTTTGCGTGACGCAGGCGGTCTGCCTCCTCGTTGTAGCCGTCCTTGATCATGCCGCCTTCTCGGACGGTGATCGGCGGTTCCTCCACAATAGCCCGGGTGATCAGATCATCCAGGTCTTCCAGCGGGTCCAGATCCTCTGCCAGTTCTTTTAAGGCATCAGAGGTAAACTCTCCTAAAAGCCGTTTGATATGCGGCACCATGGCAATGGAATTACGGAATGCCAGCAGGTCTCTCGGATTTGCTGTCTTGTAGCTGATGCGGCCGATCAGACGTTCCAGATCATAAACCGGGTTTAAATACTCGCCCAGTTCTTCCCGGCTTATGTAATTTAAGTTCAGTTCTTCAATGGCATTCTGACGCTTTAGGATCTCCTCCTTTCGGATAAGGGGCTGCTCAATCCAGGTACGAAGAAGTCTTGCGCCCATGGCCGTACGGGTCTTATCTAACACCCACAGCAGGCTTCCGCGCTTCTGCTTCTCCCGCATGGTTTCCAGAAGCTCCAGGTTTCTTCTGGTGGAAGAATCCAGAACCATGTAATTTCCGGTGGCGTATGGCACAATGGTCGTCAGGTGATCCAGCGTGCTCTTCTGAGTCTCATACAGATACTGCAGCACAGCGCCTGCAGCGATCACGCCGCAGTCATAGTCACCAAGGCCAAGCCCCTCCAGGCTTCCCACCTTAAAATGCTCCCGCAGCACCTTACGGCAGCTCTCATCCTGGAAGAAATGGGAATCCAGGGTAGATACCGTAAAATGATACCGGTCTTTTAAGTCCTCCAGACTGATCCCGGACATGGAAAAGGCATCGTTGCAGATAACCTCCGCCGGAGAAAATTTGTTGATCTCGTCAAACAGGGCACGATCCGTGGAGACCTCTGTTACCAGGAAATCTCCAGTCGTAATATCTGCCACGGAAACGCCCATCTTATCGGCCAGATAAACAATGCCCATCAGGTAATTGTTCTTGGTCTCATCCAGGGCCTGGGCACTGGTGATGGTACCCGGTGTTACTACGCGGATGACCTCACGCTTTACCAGGCCCTTTGCCAGTTTCGGGTCCTCCATCTGCTCTGCGATGGCAACCTTATATCCTTTCTGCACCAAACGGCTTAAATAGCTGTCCACAGCATGATAAGGAACGCCGCACATCGGTGCGCGTTCCTCCAGTCCGCATTCCTTTCCGGTCAGGGTAATCTCCAGCTCTTTGGACGCGGTCAGTGCATCATCAAAGAACATCTCGTAGAAGTCACCCAGACGATAGAATAAAATACAGTCACTATATTGTTTTTTGGTCTCCATGTATTGGGCCATCATTGGTGATAATCCAGCCACGTTTTAACTCTCCTGTCTTTCCACTTGCTTTCCCATGTAATAAAATCCTTTGGACTCCTCCAGCCATACATCCACAATCTTTCCGATGAGGCTTTCGTCTCCCGGGAAATGCACCACGGTGTTGTTGCTTAATCGTCCAGTCACATAGCCCTCTTTGTGGTCATCCAGAGTCTCCACCAGAACCTTCTGGGTGGTATGAAGATCGCGTCCACAGACCTCTGAGGAAATCTTCTGGACTTCCTTTAACAGACGGTCAAAACGCTCTTTCACCACATCCTCCGGCACCTGCTCCATGGCTGCTGCCGGTGTTCCGGTACGCTTGGAGTAAATGAAGGTAAAGGCACTGTCATAGCGGACACGGCGCACCACATCCATGGTCTCCTCAAAGTCTTCCTCGGTCTCTCCCGGGAAGCCCACAATGATATCCGTAGTCAGGGCGATATCCGGGATGGCCGCGCGCAGCTTATCCACCAGAGCCAGATAGCCTTCTTTATCATAATGGCGGTTCATCAGCTTTAAGATACGGCTGCTGCCGGACTGTAGCGGAAGGTGCAGATGATTGCAGACCTTCTCACAGTCGCGCATGGCCTTGATCAGGTCATCGGACAGATCCTTCGGATGGGAAGTCATGAAGCGGATGCGCTCCAGTCCCTCAATCTTATTGATTTCACGGAGAAGCTCGGCAAAGGTCATCGGCTTCTCTAAGTTCTTTCCGTAGGAGTTTACATTCTGGCCCAGCAGCATGACCTCTACCACGCCGTCTGCCACCAGTTTTTTAATTTCGGAAACAATATCCTCCGGCTTTCTGCTGCGCTCCCGGCCGCGCACATACGGCACGATGCAGTAGCTGCAGAAGTTGTTGCAGCCAAACATGATATTGACGCCGGACTTAAAGGAATATTTCCGGTCTACCGGGAGCTCCTCCACGATCTTGTCGGTGTCTTTCCAGATATCGACTACCATGCGGTTCTCGCTCATCATGCGGCAGCATAACAGCTCTGCCAGCTTGAAGATATTGTGGGTTCCAAAGATCAGATCCACATAGGAATAGCTCTTCTGGATCTTCTCGATCACAGATGGCTCCTGCATCATGCAGCCGCACAGGGAAATCATCATGCCCGGGCGTTTTTTCTTTAAGGTCTGCAGATAGCCAAGACGGCCGTACACCTTCTGGTTTGCGTTATCACGCACGGTACAGGTGTTATAAAGCACCAGGTCCGCGTTCTCAGATTCCACTCCCTTTAAACCGATCTGCTCTAAGATTCCGCAGAGTTTCTCGGAGTCTCTGGCATTCATCTGACAACCAAAAGTTGCAATGTGGAAGGTACCGTATTTTCCCTCTGCCTGAAGCTCCGAAAGCAAGGAACCCTCATAGCGCGCTGCCGCCTCCCCGCTGTCTACCAGGCCGTCAAACTGCTGCTTCCATAAAATTCTTGCCTGTTCTATAAAATAGTACTGACGCGCGCCCTCATCCTCCGGCGCCGCAGCACGGATCATTTCAAATTCCGGTGTTTCGTTCTGTTTGTATGTTTTCATTCTTTACCTCATTATTCACGTTATGCCGTTACATTAAAAAAGAATGTGCCTTGGCACATTCTCGCGCCGAGGCGCGGTTGCTTCGGCAACCATCTAACCTTGCGCCGAGTGCGCATCCCCGCGGAGCGCTTTGTATGATAGGGCAAACTTCCCTATCATACAAATTATAACATAAAAAGACTGGAATGCAAAGAGCCAAACGCCCGGAATCCCAGTCTTTTCTGTCCGATTTTGTTTTTTCTTTTCTCATCTGGCCTGTGGGGTTTCGCCTGTCTGGGAGACTTTCTTTCCCGTGCGGAAATCCACGCATTCCGACGGATCATAGTAGATCCGGTCTTCTGCCTCCAGAACCGCCTTTCCATTCTTCACAGACACAATATTCACTGCGCAGTTGGGCGGCACCTTACCGTGCCAGAAATCCGTCTTATCTTCATAGACATTGTGCAGGATTCCCCGGCAGGCACAGCCATGACTGGCAATCAGGATGGTCTTCTCCTGCCAGTCCGGATTGCTGGTCAGATCATCCCAGAATGCCTTCGTGCGGATGCAGAGATGTTCAATACTCTCTCCGTCTGCCGCCGTCTGGAAATGAAAGGGATCTTGATAAAAGTCCTGAAAATGTTCCGACGGGATCTCGAAGTTTGCCTTGCGGCAGCCCAGCCCCTCCCAGGAGCCAAAGCTCAGCTCTTCAATCCGGGCATCCTCTAAAACCGGAATTTTCCGGCCCGCCAGCACCAGATCTGCCGTCTGCCTGGCCCGTTTTAATGGGCTGGAAATGGCAAGATCAAAGGGAACATCTTTTAACGCCTCCCCGGTGATCTTTGCCAGCCGAATGCCATTTTCATTCAGTGGAATATCCGTCTGTCCCTGAAGCCGCCCCTCCGCGTTCCAGGGCGTCTCACCATGGCGAATGATATAAAGCTTCATTATGGTCTCACCTGCCCGTTTCCATAAATGATGTACTTGGTGGTGGTCAGTGCTTTTAAGCCCATCGGTCCCCTTGCGTGGAGCTTCTGAGTACTGATGCCGATTTCCGCCCCAAAACCAAACTCTCCGCCATCGGTGAAACGGGTGGATGCGTTGACATAGACAGCCGCCGCATCGATCCGGTTTAAGAACTCCTGGGCGTGATTGTAATCCTGCGTGATGATGGCCTCGGAATGGCCGGTATTGTAGCGGTTGATATGACGGATGGCCTCATCCAGGGAATCTACCAGTTTTAAGGACAGAATGTAATCCAGATACTCGGTTCCCCAGTCCTCTTCCGTGGCCTCCATAAATTCCGGCACAATGCCTCTCGCGCCTTCATCTGCCCGCACTTCCACAGACTTTTTCGCCAGGCGTGCTGCCAGCAGCGGAAGAAACTCCTCTGCAATGCTTCTATGTACCACCAGGGACTCGCAGGCGTTGCAGACGCCGATCCGCTGGGTCTTGGCATTTTCAATAATGTTCAGCGCCATCTCAAAATCCGCCGTCTCATCCACGTAGATATGACAGTTTCCGGTTCCTGTCTCAATGACCGGCACCGTGCTGTTCTGTACCACGCTGCGAATGAGTCCTGCGCCGCCCCGGGGGATCAGCACATCCACAAACTCGTTCAGCCGCATAAATTCTGTGGTTACCGCACGGTCGGTATCGGTGATCAGCTGTAGGGAATCCTCCGGCAGTCCGGCACGGGAAAGTCCGGTCTGCAGCCATTTGACAATCTCCTTGTTGGACTCAATGGCATCGCTTCCGCCCTTTAAGATCACAGCATTTCCGGTCTTAAAGCACAGGCCGAAGGCATCGGAAGTCACATTGGGGCGCGCTTCATAAATCATGCCCACCACGCCAAGGGGGACTCGCTTCTCACCGATCAGAAGACCATTCGGCCGCGGCTTCATGGAAATCACTTCACCCACCGGATCCGGAAGCTCTGCGATCTGCAAAAGGCCATCTGCCATGGCCTGCAGGCGGTCCGGCGTCAGCTCCAGCCGGTCGATCATACCCTGGCTCATGCCATTTTCTGCCGCCCGGATCACATCCTCCTGATTGGCTGTCAGGATGTCCTCTTCTCCGTCTAAAAGTGCCTGGGCCGCCTGGCGCAAGCCTTCATTCTTCTCTGTAATGCCAAGACTGTTTAAATAGGATGCCGCTTCCTTCGCGCGGGCACCGATCACTCTTAAATCCATGCCTTATCCTCCTGAATCGTCTTCATTCGCAACTGTTTCCTGTTTTGTAACTGTTCAGTACCCTCACAGTTACGGGCAAAAATCCATTGAAAATTGCCTTCTGCAATGGGATTTTTGCCTGCAAGCCCATGTTTTCATACGGTCAGCGCAGTGAATGCGCAGACCTACTGAACAGTTACCCTGTTTTTATTTTATACTGCTGCATCTTCTCTGCCGTACAGTACTGTCATCCGTTTTCCTGTTCTCCGGTCAGGACCACATCCATCCTCTTATCGTGTTCTTCGGTGGGCAGCACCGGGAATATCTGAAATGGATAGCAGACCGCTACCCGCTTATGCTCCGGCTCCTCCGAGAAAAAACGGTCATAAAAACCACCGCCGTAGCCCATGCGGTCACCCTCCCGGGTAAAAGCCGTTCCCGGTGTGATTACCACCGCCTGCGGACAGTCTGCTTTCTCGCAGTGTCCTGCCGGTTCCAGGATCTCACGAAAGCCTCGAACCAGGTCCTTTTGCCCCCGCACCAGATAAAAGTCCATCCGTTCTCCTGCCACCCGCGGCAGCGCCACCGAAAAGCCCTGCTGCCACAGCACATCCATGAGTCCGAAGGTATCGACCTCTCCGCCAAAGGAAGCATACAGATACACGGTAGCTGGAAGCTCTGTCTCCGCCCTCAGGCCGGTTAAAAGTGCTAAGACCTGGTTTCGGATGTTCGCGTCCATGATTTCTTTCCTGCCGATGGATTCCGGCTTTAAAAGTTCTGCCCGCAGTGTGCGGATCTGCCTGCGGATTTCTTTTTTAAGACTGGGTATCTTTGATTCCGCCATATTTCTTGCCCAGATCGGTAATACTGCCGTCTTTCTCCTTGATGGAAATGTTGTTTAAATGTGCTCTCATATTATTTTTGATGGCCGCCACATACTCCTTGCGAAGTCTTGCCTGCTCTTCCTTTTCCTCCTCGGTCAGTCCGACAGACTGGGATTTGTGGTAGAGGGTGTTGATGCGGTCGATACTGCTCTGATCCATAGTTGTTCTCCTTTGCTCGTTTATACTTCATATTTCGTATTGATGTAATCCATCAGGTCAAAATCCCGGTTGGGATGGGCCAGGAACAGAGTCCCTTTTTCTTCCCCCTCCATTAGCTCATGGATCACATCGACATCATCCGCGTTACAGATGATCATGTCAGATCCACTGTCCGTGGCAATCCGGGCCGCTGCCAGCTTCGCCGCCATGCCGCCGGTTCCCACATCGCTGCCGGAGCCTCCGCCCATGCCAATCAGCTCCGGTGTAATTTCTTCCACCAGGCCGATAAATTCTGCCTCCGGATTCTTGTGGGGATCCTCGGAATACAGCCCGTCAATGTCGGACATGAGGATCAGCAGATCCGCGCCGATGAGGGCTGCTACAATGGCAGAAAGCCGGTCATTATCACCAAACTGAATCTCATGGGTAGACACGGTATCGTTCTCGTTGACCACCGGAACTGCCCCCAGGCGCAAAAGCTCCTCGAAGGTATTCTGGGCATTGACCCGGGAATCCTCGTTGGTCATGGTATCCTTTGTCAAAAGCACCTGCGCCGCAATGTGGTTATACTCGGAAAAGATCCGCTGGTACACCATCATGAGCCGCGCCTGGCCTACAGCCGCGTAAGCCTGCTTCTCGGAAATGGTCTGGGGGCGTTTCTGTCCGCCCAGAGCCTGCCGTCCGGCCGCAATCGCGCCGGAGGAAACCAGAACGACGTCTTTCCCCTCTCCCTTCAGATCACAAATGACGCGGATCAGCTTTTCAATCTTAAAGAGATTCAGCTCCCCGGTCTTTTCATGGGTCAGGGAAGAAGAACCGATCTTGATGACGATCCGTTTTTTATCTTTCAGTTTTTCTCTGAAACTGTTCATATCCTGCTCCTTATCAGAATGCCACCGCATAAGGCAGCATCCGTTATCATTCTTATTCGGTAACTGTTCAGTACCCTCACAGTTACCTTATTCGTTCTTTTTACATGGACTGTAGCGCTTTGCGATGGCCTCTGCCACCTTCACGCCATCCATCGCCGCGGAAGTGATGCCGCCTGCATAACCGGCGCCCTCGCCGCAGGGGTAAAGGCCCGGCACCTCGCTCTCGAACTGTTCATCCCGCCAGATGCGCACCGGGGAGGAAGTCCGGCTCTCAATGCCTGCAAAAATGGCATCCGGCCGGTCAAAGCCATGAATCATATGTCCAAAGCCTTCCATTGCCTCCATCAAAGCCAGATTCAGCGGCTCCGGCATAATGGAACGGACATCGCCAAAGGCCCACTCGCCCCGCATCTGCGGTACCACATCGCCCAGCTTTGTGCTGATGGTATTCTGGCAGAAATCCCCATAAAGCTGTACCGGAATCTTTCCGCCTGCAGCCCGGTATGCTGCCTCCTCCAGCTTTCGCTGGAAGGCCACGCCGCTTAAGGGCCCACTCTCCGGGAAATCCTCCGGCGTTACCGTAACAATCAGGGCACTGTTGGCATTCTCTCCGGCCCGGTCGTGATAGCTCATTCCATTCACTGCCAGACGTCCGGCTTCCGAGGAAGCATTCACTACGTAGCCGCCCGGGCACATGCAAAAGCTGTACACGCCACGTCCGCTCTTTGTCTGCCTGGTAAGCTTGTAGTTTGCCGCGCCCAGGGATCCGGCGTCCTCCCGTCCGTACTGAGAAAAGTTGATCATCTTCTGGGGATGCTGGATGCGCAGCCCCACCGCAAACGCCTTCTGTTCCATAGGAATCTGATGTTTTAACAGCATGGAAAAGGTATCCCTCGCGCTGTGTCCGATGGCCAGCACCACCACACTGCTTTTGATTTCTTCTTCCGTTAAAGCGCCCGTCTGCGGATCCGCAAAAGAGACTTTCACGCCGCACACCCGGCTGCTTTCTGTGAGAAGGTCTGTCACCTGGGTATCAAACCGCACGGTTCCGCCCAGGCGGATGATCTCTTCCCGCATGTGTTTTACCACCTCAGCCAGCACATCCGTGCCGATGTGCGGTTTATGATCATATAAAATGGAAGGATCCGCGCCAAACTCGGTAAAGAGTTCCAGCACCAGCTTTCCGCGGCCCAGCGGGTCTTTCACCAGCGTATTCAGCTTTCCATCGGAAAACGTACCGGCACCGCCCTCGCCAAACTGCACATTGGTCTGGGGATCCAGGGCACCGCCCTGCCAAAAGGCATTCACCTTTTTCTGGCGTTCCTCCACGGAGCTGCCGCGTTCTAAAAGAATCGGCTGGTAGCCGTGCCGCGCCAGCATCAGGCCGCAGAACAATCCTGCCGGACCGGTTCCAATGATGACCGGGCGCTCCTTTAATGCTGTCTCCCCGGATTCCGGGAACTGGTACCTCGTTTCCTTGCAGAGGTTTACCTGGGGACTTTTCACCTTATGTAAAATCTCAGCTTCTTTTTTCACGGAAACATCCACGGTATAGCTGTAAAACAGCTCCGGCTTCTTTCTGGCATCCAGAGAACGTTTCCGGATGTGAAGCTCTTTTATTTCTTCCGGCGATACCCGCAAAAGCTTTGCCGCCTTTTTTGTAAGTGCCTCCGGCGTATGGTCTGCCGGAAGCTTGATCTGTGTTAATCGTATCATAATCTAATTTCTCCCTGCCGTTCTTCCTGCCACAGCCCCGGTACTCCAGGCCCACTGGAGATTATAGCCGCCGCAGATGCCGTCTACATCCGTCAGCTCGCCCACCAGAAACAATCCCTTCACCAGTTTTGACTCCATGGTATCAGGACGAAGCTCTCTGGTATCCACGCCGCCGCAGCAGACCTGGGCCTGCTCAAAGCTGTTGGTCGATGTGACCGGCACCTCAAATTTTTTCATCTGCATGGCCAGGGCCTCTAACTGGCCGTCTTTGATGCGCCCGCAGGTGCCATCCAGCGGAATTCCTGCCTGTTTTAACAGCACGGCCGCCAGTTTCTTATTCAAAACACCGTTTAAAAACTCTCCGGATGGCCGGTAACCCAAGGCTGCTTTCCGCTGCTTTAGCATAGTCCTGGTATCTTCCATACTCTTTGACGGAAAGAAATCCAGCACTGCACTGACTCTTCTCCCCTCATCCAAAGCCCGGGCCGCGTAACGGCTCACCTGAAAGGTCGGAATACCGGAGATGCCGTAATCCGTCAGCTGCACCTCTCCTTCATCGGCCGCCAGGGTCTTTCCGTCACTCACCAGCCGCACCACCGCCTCACAGCGCACGCCAGCCAGCTGCTTGAAGAACGTCCCCCTGCATTTTAACTGTACCAGAGCCGGAAGCGGTTTGATGATAGTGTGCCCAAAGACCTTTGCCAGCTCATAACCGCTGCCGTCGGAGCCGGACACCGGCGCTGCCTTGGAACCAGCCGCCAGAATCAGGCTGTCCCCCCGAAACGTACCTTGGTCGCTTTCCACGGTAAACGTGCCATTTTTCGTCTTCCATGCCTTCTTAATATGGCAGGAAAGCACGGTCTGAATGCCCAGATGCTCTGTCTCAAACCGCAGGGCGTCCAGCACCGAAGCGGCCTGGTCCGAATTCGGGTAAATGTAGCCGTTCCGGTTCTTGGTCACAATGCCGATGCCGTCAAAAAAGCTCAGCGTATCCCAGACAGAGAAACGGTCCAGCACCTTCATGGGAAACAGCTTCTGGCTGCTCCGGTAATGTTCCGGGCGCAGGGACAGGTTTGTCATGTTGCACCGCCCGTTTCCCGTGGATAAAATTTTCTTTCCCACCCGGTCCATATGCTCCAGAATGGTCACCTCTGCGCCCTCTCTGGCCGCCATGATGGCTGCCATGAGGCCGGAAGCTCCGCCTCCGATGATCAGTACTTTTTTCTTCACGTTTCTCCTCCGTAGTTTCCCTCAGTCATTTGGATTCTATTGTATCCAGTTTGCCGTTTCTTTTCAAGTAAATTTTGTCAGCTTGTGTAGGACTCCAGATAATTAAAGACCTCTGCCATGGAAGAAAACCAGATTCCTTCCCGCAGCTTCGTGCGCTCTGGCAGCGGAAAATCCATCAGTGGCACATGGGTATACAGGCAGATGGTCTTCCGGTCTTTTAAAAACACCAGAAGCACACCATCCTCCGCCACCAGATAATACATCTCCCGGCTTTCCGTCACCGCCTGCACATGGTCTTTATTCGCGGCCATCTGGTCTTCCGTCACGGTTTCCGGTGCCGCTCCGCTTTCTATTGCAGTTTCCGGTGTGTCCCAGGCTCCGCTGTTTTCCCGGCTGCGCCGCACGGAAAAAGCAATCAGGATGCAGACCAGACTGACGCCCAGAAACAAAAATAAACAGATCCTATACTTTTTCATGGAAAATCCCTCCAGGTATAGTATCTGCTTATTTTTACTGTTTTATCCAGTTTTCCTGATGATTCCGTGTTTTCCCGCCGCAGACAGGCATTCCGGCTCTTATTTTCCCTCGATTTTTGCCGGCTGCATGTCATTGGTGGTGCAGATGCAGATCCAGGTCTTGCCCGGATTTAAAGTGATCTCATTGCCGGACGCGTCGTAATAATGGGTCACGCCGAACTCTCCATCCTTCTCACAGGTGATGTCCTCCACCTGTCCATTGGAAATGTAGTAGCCCCAGGTATCTGCCTGCACGTTGATGTTGCGGTACTCGGTGGACGCGTAGTAAGCCGCCGGGCAGTACTGGATGATGATGTTCTTCACCGCAATCTGTCCCTCACTTCCCATGTGCGGTCCGCCATACTGGAAACGGTAATACAGGCCGTCATCCTCATGGTACTCAAACCACGGATTGTTCAGCTTGTAGCCCGGGGTTACCTTGTAAGCCTCGCGCACATCCGCTCCGTGCATGACCGCTTCCGTGCCTTCCTTCGCAAACCGGAAATGCCCGTCATAGTCAGCATCGTACTCCTGGCTGTAGCCCAGCTTCTCAATGGCACGCTGAATGCCCTCAAAGCTCGCATAGGCGTTGTGCGGAGATTTTTTATCTTTGGAACGGAAATAAGCCGTGCTTCCCTGTCCTTCAATCCCGTTGATATTATCAATGAATTTCAGATAAGGCTTCGCAAAGGTGCTCTGGCCGAAATGTGCGTAGATGGCGTCAAACTCTCTTGCGAAATACACATAGTAAGTACGGCAGCTGCGCACGGAACCGATGCGGGTCAGGTCATCGTAATCCTCCATAATCGCCAGATAGCGGTTCATGGTGGCCTCCACCGGTGCCTCGTAAACCACTCCAGCCCGGTTGATGCCATACTGCGGCAAAGCTGCCTTGTCATTGCTCATCATAATCGCCAGCGGACGCCGGTTGCCCTGGGATACCGGCACCATTTCTCCAGTCAGATAGCTGCGGATCATGCCATCCTTTTCGACTCTCGGCTCCTGCTCATCCGGATCTGCTGCCCCGGTCTCCGGCGCTTCTGTCTCTGGTGCCTCCGTTTCAATCTCAATTGGCTTTGTCTCCGGTGCTTCCGATGCCGATTCCACGGTGATCTTATTGTCTGCTTCCTTTGCCCCGCAGCCGGTCAGTGCCGCAGCCCCCACTGCAAGACACCATGCTGCCATTATGCCAAACGCATACTTCTTCCCCTTGTTTTTTCTCATCTATGATAGCCCTCTCCTGCCAGTATCTCTCTCTGCCGGGTTTCCATTACCTCTCGCTCCGCCTCCTCCATGTGATCATAGCCACACAGGTGAAGCATGCTGTGGGCAATGAGGAAAGCCAGCTCCCGCTCTCGGGAATGGCCGTATTTTTCTGCCTGCTCAATGACCTTTTCCACGGAAACAATGATATCTCCCAGAATCAATTCTCCCGTCTCCGGATTGAAATAATCTTCCACAGCATCCTCCACATGACTGAAGTCTGATTCCTTCTCAAAGTCGATCATCGGGAAGGAAAGCACATCTGTCGGACGGTCGATCTGGCGGTAATCCCGGTTGATCTCCTGGATCGCGTCATTGTCCGTGAGGATCAGGTTCACCTCAGCCTCATACGGACATTTCTCATAGTCCAGAGCTGCCGGGATGATGTCGTTTGCCACCTTCTCATAGTCCACATCCAGAGGCTTGTCTGTCTCATATTCAATATTAATCGTCATGGTATGTTCCGCCTTTCTGCATTCCGTTATCTGTGATATTTGAATTCTTTTAACCGGTGTGTTTTTTCCTTCGGCGGCTGCTTGGCCGGATTCTTTTTCTCATAGTCATCGTAAGCCTGTACAATCTTCTGAACCAGCGGATGACGCACGACATCATTGCTGGTCAGGTTGCAGAAGCCAATGTCATCAATTTTACCAAGCACCCTCATGGCCACATCCAGACCGGATACCGCGCCGCTCGGCAGATCCTTCTGGGTTTTATCGCCGGTGATGATGACTTTGGAGCCAAAGCCGATACGGGTTAAAAACATCTTCATCTGGGCCGGTGTGGTATTCTGCGCCTCATCCAGAATGATGTAGGCGTTATCCAGGGTACGTCCACGCATGTATGCCAGCGGTGCCACCTCGATCAGCCCCTTCTCCTGGTTGTGTAAAAAGCTCTCGGCTCCCATGATCTGGTACAGCGCGTCGTAAAGTGGACGCAGGTACGGGTCGATCTTGCTCTGCAGGTCACCCGGAAGAAAGCCCAGCTTCTCTCCCGCCTCAATAGCCGGACGGGTTAAGATGATGCGGTTTACATCTCCATTCTTAAATGCCGAGATGGCCATGGCCATGGCAAGGTAAGTCTTGCCGGTTCCGGCCGGTCCGATGCCAAAAACGATCATCTTCTTGCGGATAGTGTCCACATACTGCTTCTGGCCTACTGTTTTCGGTTTGACCGGCTTTCCGTTGATGGTCCGGCAGATAATGTCTTTGTCAATCTCCAGGATTGCATCGTCCGATTCCGCAAAACATAAAGAAAGCGCATAGTCCACATTCTGCTCGGTAATGGCATTGCCGCGCTTTGACAGCTCCACCAGATTGTTGAACACGCTCTTGGCGCGGCGGATCATCAATTCCGGGCCGATCAGCTTAATGGCGCCGTCTCTTGCCACAATGGTCACATGCAGCGTCCGCTCGATCTTCTTTAAATAGCTGTCAAACTGGCCGCACACATTCTTCTCATGCTCTGCCGGGATATCAATTATTGTCTCAATTACACTCATTCTGTATTATTACTCCTTCAAATTATGCTGTCATCACGGTATCCTGCGGAATTTTCAGTTCAGAAAATTCCTGCCTGTGAACGATTCCAGCTTTTGACCGGTTCCGGCATTCTCCTCCACGGTCATGCTTCCGCAGATCGTCCAGCCGGTACTGTTATCTAATATTTTAACATCATTTTCGATTATTTGTACCCCTTTTTCGGTTAATTTTTGTAATTTTCTTTCATGAACCGCTTTTGTCAGGGCATTTAACTCTGTTTTCGTTCGTTTCCGTTCTACAGTTTCATACTCCCTGGCCGTGATGGTTTCGGTCCAGACCGGAAGAAAAAAGTCTCCGAACAATACCATCTGTCTGGAAATGCCGGTCAGTTCCCAGTTCTGTTTTCCAGTTAAGGGAAGCATGGCCAGAATGTCCACACTTCCAATCCAGAGGCGAAAGCCCTGCCGGTTCTTTCCGGTGTAGCTGCGCACCGTCTGGAAGCGCGGTACCTGTTCCCAGTACGTCTTTGTTGTCCGCAGCCGAATATCGGCATCTGCCCGCACAAACAGTGTCCGGACTACCTCCCCGGAATCATCAGTGACCGGCACCAGCCCTTCCACCAGAATCTGGCCCTTTTCCACCTCATCTCCCGGCTGGACTGCTGCCTTTCCTTCCCGCACCAGAATGGAAACGACCGTTCCCGCCGTTTCCGCCACCAGATTCCTTGGTGTTTCCTCCCGAGGGGGAATCCCCTCCGCCGTCTCATTTTCCCGCACCCGGATCTGCAGCCGGGTCCCGGCCACATGAGCGGATACCCAGACAATCTGAGGACAGCGGCTCCGAAGTTCTTCCTCGATCCGGTCACAATCCACACCAGATTTCGGCATTCCATAGCAGATTCCAATCTCCCGAAGCTGTCTGGTCAGCATGTCATCCGTAAAATGAAGATTCCCGGAAAAACTGATATTCCAGATAAACCGGGAAAGGACGAACAAAAGCAGAAAAAAAGAGGCCAGCCCTACGGCAAACAGCTTCCGTTTCCGGTTTCGGTATAAAAAGAAGGGCAGTCCCAGCTTTTCCTGAACGCGGACCTTCACCCCGGTTTTTCTTGCGAAAGGGCGGATCCGGTAAAAATCAGGCAGCAGCATACAGAAGCAGTACCCTTCTTTTCCACAGGACAGATTCCACAGCTGGATTCCTCCGCTCCGGCACAGGTTAAAAAACCGTTCCGGTGAGCGGCCTGTCAGTCGTACTCTCACATATCCGGCGTAACACTGTTTCAGCCACCGCATGCCCCGCCTCCCGCTAATCACAAAATTCCATGCTCTGGATCTGGCCGCAGATTTTCATGGAATCACGGTCATAATACACGATATTCAGCCGCTTTCCGCAGATCTGCAGCCTGCAGTTCTTTCCCTGAAGCCGGATACAGTTCTCCTCAAACAGCAGGATGCCCCGGTAATTTTCTACTGTCACACTGTATCTTCCGGAAAAGGATAAAAGGATCTCCCCCAGCATTACATCGCCCGGAAGCTTTAACTGCTCTGCCACTGACTGTTTCGCATGTTCCAGCATGCCACCGCTCCCGCTGTATTCTTTCACATAAAAATATACGAAAAAATCCCTGGTCATAGACCAGGGATTGCAGAAATACTTAATTAAATTTGCGTTTTCTTGCAGCTTCAGACTTTTTCTTGCGTCTTACGCTTGGTTTCTCGTAATGCTCTCTCTTACGAATTTCCTGCTGAATACCAGCCTTTGCGCAGTTTCTTTTGAATCTGCGTAATGCGCTGTCCAGACTCTCGTTCTCTTTAACGATAACGTTTGACATAGCTCACACCTAACCTCCCTCCAGTTGTGTACTTGTGCATAATACAACTGTTTGGGTATTTTATAGCACTGGTATGATTATAGCATAAAATCTCTATTCGTCAACTGTTTTTTTAAGTTTTTTTGCGGATTTTCGTACTTTTTTGCATAACAGCCGGAACACACCACTCTGGTGCATTCCGGCTGTCTTTGTTTCTTTGTATTTTTACTGAATCTGCTCAGCTGCAGTCTCGTAAGCTTTCTCAAGAGCTGCGTCCACACCGGCCGGGTTCTTGCCGCCTGCCTGTGCCATGTTCGGACGGCCGCCGCCGCCACCGCCAACCAGGCCGGCAATCGCCTTAACCAGGTTGCCTGCATGAGCGCCCTTCTTCTGAGCCTCATCGGTTGCGGTTACCATCAGGTTGACCTTGTCACCCTGAACGGATGCCAGAACGATCACGCCCTCGCCAAGCTTGTCCTTTAACTGGTCGCCCAGTCCGCGCAGGCCGTTCATGTCTACGTCTGCTACCTTCGCAGCCAGAACCTTCACGCCCTTCACGTCACGAACCTGGTTCATAACATCTCCCAGGGATTCGTTTGCCAGCTTGCTCTTTAACTTGTCGTTCTCAGCATGCAGTGTCTTCATCTCCTCCAGCATAGATTCGATCTTGGCTTTTAAATCTGCCGGAGTGGTCTTTGCTGCCTTTGCTGCCTCAGCCAGCTCCTGCTCCAGGTTCTCGTAGTAGCGCATCAGGCCGTCGCCGGTCAGTGCCTCGATTCTGCGGACACCTGCTGCGATACCTGCCTCAGAGAGGATCTTGAATGCATGAATTGCGCCAGTGTTAGCGACATGAGTACCACCGCAAAGCTCGGTAGAGAAATCGCCCATCTTAACCACACGAACCTTCTCACCATACTTTTCGCCAAACAGCGCCATAGCGCCGGTCTTCTTCGCTTCATCCAGACTCATCTCCTGTGTTACAACATCCACGTTCTCCTGAATCTTCTGGTTTACCAGCTCCTCAACCTTCTTGATCTCCTCCGGAGTCATAGCGGAGAAATGGGTAAAGTCGAAACGAAGTCTGTCCGGAGTAACCAGAGAACCAGCCTGCTCCACATGGTCACCAAGAACGGTACGCAGTGCCTTCTGCAGAAGGTGGGTTGCGCTGTGGTTCTTCTCAGTGGAACGGCGGGAGGTCTCGTTTACCTTTAAGGTAACAGTCTCGCCTGCTGCCAGCATGCCGCTGGTCATATGTCCTACATGGCCAATCTTACCGCCCTGTAAGTGGATGGTATCCTCTACAACGAAGGTTCCGTTGTTTGCGCCGGTAATCACACCGGTATCACCGCACTGGCCGCCCATGGTTCCGTAGAATGGGGTTTCCTCCACGATGATGGTTCCGCGCTGGCCGTCGGTCAGGGCCTCTACAATCTCGGTATCGGTGGTCAGAACCGTAATCTTAGACTCATGCTGCAGTCTGTCATAACCAACAAACTTAGAGGTAATCTCAGCCGGAATAGACTGGTATACGGTTACATCTGCACCCATGTAGTTGGTTGTCTTACGGGCTTTTCTTGCTTTCTCACGCTGCTCTTTCATTGCTGCCTGGAAGCCTTCCTCGTCTACGGTCAGGTTCTTCTCTTCCAGAATCTCGATGGTTAAATCTAACGGGAATCCGTAGGTATCATACAGCTTGAATGCGTTCTCGCCGGAAAGTACGGTCTCGTTCTTTGCGGACATCTCGCTCTCCATGTCTGCAAGGATTGCAAGGCCCTGGTCGATGGTCTTGTTGAACTTCTCTTCCTCTTCTGCAAGAACTTTTAAGATCATAGCCTTCTTCTCTTCCAGCTCCGGATATCCGTCCTTGGAAAGCTCGATGACGGTCTTGGAAAGCTCCGGCATGAATCTGCCCTCGATGCCAAGCAGACGTCCATGACGTGCCGCACGGCGGATCAGGCGGCGCAGAACGTAGCCGCGGCCCTCATTGGAAGGCATGATACCATCGGAAATCATGAAGGTACAGGACTTCACGTGATCAGCGATGATACGCAGAGAAATATCTTTCTTGTGGTCCACCTGGTACTTGGTATGTGCCAGAGCGCAGACCTCATCCAGAAGGGCTTTGTTGGTATCTACCGTGAACAGAGAATCTACGTCCTGAACGACAACAGCCAGACGCTCCAGACCCATACCGGTATCGATGTTCTTCTGCTTTAACTCGGTATAGTTGCCGTGGCCATCGTTCTCGAACTGGGTAAATACGTTGTTCCATACCTCGATGTAACGGTCGCACTCACAGCCTACGGTACAGCCCGGCTTGCCGCAACCATACTTCTCGCCGCGGTCATAGTAGATCTCGGAACACGGACCGCACGGACCTGCGCCATGCTCCCAGAAGTTGTCCTCTTTGCCGAAGCGGAAGATCTTCTCAGCCGGAACACCAATCTCCTTGTTCCAGATGTTGAAGGCCTCATCATCGTCCAAATAAACAGACGGATACAGACGGTCCTTCTCCAGTCCTACCACCTCGGTTAAGAACTCCCAGGACCAGTGGATTGCCTCATCCTTGAAATAATCGCCGAATGAGAAGTTGCCCAGCATCTCAAAGAAGGTGCCGTGACGTGCGGTCTTACCGATGTTCTCGATATCACCGGTACGGATACACTTCTGGCAGGTGGTCACACGTCTTCTCGGCGGGATCTCCTGTCCGGTGAAATAAGGCTTTAACGGTGCCATACCGGAGTTGATGAGGAGCAGGCTGTTGTCGTTATGCGGCACCAGGGAAAAGCTCTTCATTGCCAGATGTCCCTTGCTCTCAAAGAATTCCAGGAACATTCTTCTCAGTTCGTTTACTCCATACTTCTTCACTTTACTACTTCCTCCGTATTATCGCCGCCGCATGCTGCGCAGACAGCGGCTGGATTTTGCTGCCGTCCTTTATGCGCGGTCAGCCTCTTTTTTGTCTCTGAACTTCTTGCCGCAGATGATTCCCGCATACGCGAGCGCTGCAAAAATAACGGCTTTTACGGTATATCCAATCAGACTTGTTGCGATTGCTGCCATAATAACTTCCTCCTTATGTTCAGAAAAAATAAATCAATTCATCTTTGTATCTTACCATAGGAAACCATAATTATCAAGTCCCTACTGTCAGGTTCTTAACAGACTCCGCCAATGGAAAAAGCAGGCAGAAATCCATGATATTCCTGCCTGCTTCCTGTTTTCTGTTTTTATTCTGCCCCATCCAGAATGGTTTCATACTGCTTAGCCAGTGCGTAAACACGTTCCCTGGTAAGGTCCCGCAAAGAGCGGATGTATTCCAGCTCCTCCAGCGTACTTCCGCTCTGTTTCTTGGAGTTGGCCACTGCCGTGCTTTCCCGGTCGCGGACCCAGCTGCGCTGTTCTGTGAAGAACGCGGTCTTTTCATCCCCAGACAGCTGCTGCTCCAGGATTTCCAGAATGCTCTGCATCTTATTCTCCCAGATTTTTCGTTCTGTCTCCGCCGCGGCCTTCTGGGTGTTGGCACTGCCATCTGCCGCTGCGTTCCGGCGTTCCTCTGCCTGGGCATCCAGCTCAGCCAGCTGGGCCAGAATGCCGGCCTTTGTTCCAGCCTGTGTTTCTTCTTTTTCCATGGCTGTTCCGGCTCCGCCTGCTGCCTCATCCGGCATATCGGCCTGAGCCGCAATTCCAGAATTGCCCAATACCGACACATCTGCAGAAGCAGCGGCTATCTTCTGTTCCGAAAGCGCATACGCTTCCGCCGCCTCTTCACTGCCATCTTCTTTCCCAGATGTTCCGGCTGCCTCAGTGGCGCCTTCTGTCCCGCTTATCCCTGCGTTTCCAGCAGCCAAAGCGGCCTGCTCCGGCCCGATGGCGTTTTCCGCGATTCCCGTGGCTTCTGCGGCCCCGGCCTCTTCTTCTGCCAGTGCCATGTCAGCCTGTCCGGATACACTCTTTTCCGCCCGTTCCTCTGAAACATACTGCGCCTCACCAGCCGCCAGATGCCGCGCGGAATAATCTGTGATTCCGATTCCTGCCACGCAGATCACTGCAATGGCTACCCAGATTCCTTTTAGCTTCATAAATCAATCAGTCCTGCCTATTCTGATATTGTTCCGTTTCACTGAACATACCATAACATAAACAGGACTAAATGAAAATATAAGTTCAAAAGAAGTAAATAATCGTAAGAAAGCCTTAACAGTTTCTGGTAGCTAACAAAAAGCCGCACTGATGATCAGGCCTCCAGTCCCTCATCGGTGAGAAGACCGGCTCCATCTGCCGCCGTGGTGGCCAGCTGGTCGCACCGTTCATTCTGCGGATGGCCCGCATGGCCCTTTACCCAGATGAAATTCACCCGGTGCGGAGCCTTTGCCTTTAACAGCCGCTCCCACAGGTCAATATTTTTCACCGGACCGCTCTTTCCGCGCTTCCAGTTGTTCTTCACCCAGTTGTCAATCCAGTGCTGGTTGAAGGCATCGGTCAGGTATTTGGAGTCCGAGTACAGATTCACCTCGCAGGGGCGGTTTAATGCCTCCAACGCCACGATGGCCGCCATCAGCTCCATGCGGTTGTTGGTGGTTTTTTTGTATCCGGCGGACAGCTCCTTTTCGTGGAGCTGCCCCTTGCTGTCCGTAAAATGCAGGACTGCGCCGTATCCTCCCGGTCCGTCTGGATTTCCCCTTGCAGAACCATCGGTGTAAATCTGTACTTTTGACATAATCTGTTATTCTCCTATCTGTCCCATTTGTCACATAATGCATTGATCTGGTCGGCAAATTTTGCCAGATCCTTGTTGGCTCCACCCTCATTTCTGCGGATCACGCCCATCAGGCGCTCGCCTGCAGCCAGAAGCCGTGCAAAGACACCACTGGCTTTCTTCGCCGGAGCACTCTTGGCCGGAATCGGGATTCCTGCGGTCTCCCGTACCCAGACGCCTTTGATCAGGTCAAACTCCGAACCTGAGAACGGTGCTTTGGCAGGCACGCCGGTCTTTTCCGTTAAAAGTTCTGCAAAGCGGTCGCAGACATCGTCGTTGCCGTGAACTACGAAGAACTGCTGCGGCTTCTTTTCAAAGGCCAGGGCCCAGGTCAGAAGACCGTTCTGGTCCGCATGGCCGCTGATGTCGTGGAGTATCTCAATGTGGGCTTCCACATCGATACTCTCACCAAAGAGTTTCACTTCCTTCGCGCCATCTACCAGGGTGCGGCCAATGGTGCCTACCGCCTGGTATCCGGCAAAAATCACCGTACATTCCTTCCGCCACAGGTTGTGCTTTAAATGATGGCGGATTCGGCCTGCGTCACACATGCCGGACGCGGAAATGATAACCTTCGGCTTCGCGTCGAAGTTGATGTTGATGGATTCGTCGCTGGTAACGGAAAGCTTCAGCCCTGGGAAGGCAATCGGGTTGATGCCCTCCTCCACCAGTTCCCTGGTTTCCTCATCGTAGCATTCCGCCTGGTTTTCCTTGAAAACATGAGTAGCCTCCACAGCCAGCGGACTGTCCACGTAGACCTCGAAATTATCGTGACCGTGGATCAGATGCTGGGATTTGATCTGACGGAAATAATAAAGAAGTTCCTGGGTACGTCCTACCGCAAAGGCCGGGATCACGACATTGCCGCCCCGGTCCAGAGTTTCCTGGACGATCCGCACCAGCTCGGAAATATGGTTTTTTCCCTTCTGGTGGAACCGGTCACCGTAGGTGGACTCTATGACTGCGTAGTCCGCCTCTTTGGTGTAGATCGGATCCCGGATCAGCGGCTTGTTGAAATTGCCGATATCGCCGGAAAAGACGATCTTTTTCTCAACGCCGTCTTCCTTCATCCAGATTTCAATGGATGCGGAACCAAGCAAATGTCCGATGTCCGTAAAACGGATGGAAACCTCATCGTTCACTTCCACAACTTCATCGTAATTATAGCCTTCAAAATGCTCCAGCACACCCAGCGCGTCGTTCATCTCATATAACGGCGGCACTTCCGGACGTCCGGCACGCCGTGCTTTCCTGTTTTTCCACTCCGCGTCCATCTCCTGGATATGCGCAGAGTCCTTTAACATAATATTGCAGAGATCACAGGTAGCGTTGGTGGCAATGACCCGCCCCTTAAAGCCTCTGGCATAAATATAAGGCAGCATGCCCACGTGGTCAATGTGGGCGTGGGTCAGAAGTACAAACTGGATATCAGACCACGGTACCGGCGGCTCCACATTTTCATAAATGTTAACCCCCTGCTCCATGCCGCAGTCTACCAGAAATTTGCTGGCACCAACTTCCAGATAATGACAGCTTCCAGTTACCTCATGAGCTGCTCCACTGAAAACCAATCTCATAAAGCACCCTCCTTTTGTATGCGGGGCTTTCGCAAAATTGTCCACTCCACATTCCCATATCGTTGTTCGCTTGCTCCCACTTACACACGTTCGCCTGTGTCGGATTTCATCCGCCACATTCGTACATGCTTGTTCGAGATGCGTACAACCTGATATGGGAATGTTCCGTGGCCAATTTTACAAAAGCCAGTTAGATAATGATGCAGATCAGGCCTCCGTTGCTGTCGTTGATGATCTTCTGGAGCGCGTCCTGAAGCTTTGCCTGGCACTCCTCTGTCATCTGGCTTACCTTGGCCTGAATCCCATCCTCCACAATCTGTTCTATGGATTTTCCGAAGATATTTGTCTCCCAGATTCCATTCTCTTCCCGGTTTGCGTTGTCTTTCATATAGGCAATCAGATCCTGAGCCTGCTGCTCGCTTCCCACGATGGGAGCAATTTCCGTCTGGATCTGGGCCCGGATCAGGTTGATGGACGGCGCTTCCGCCTTCATCTTGACCCCGTAGCGGTTCCCGTGACGGATCACCACCGGCTCATCCAGCACGATCTCCGAGCGTTCCGGCGTCACCACGCCGTAGCCTCTGGCCCGCACCTGCTCCACCGCGTTCTGAATCTTGTCATACTCGGACTTTTTCGCCGCAAGATCTTTTAGCTGCTGCATCAGCTGATATTCGTCCGCAATGGACAGCCCGGAAAAATCACTTAGGATCTGGTAATAATAGCCATCCTCAAACAGCATGCGCACCGTGACCTTCCCATCTGACAGATCCATCCGCCCGGTCTCCATACTGTTTACGGCTTCCGCTTCCTCATCCTTCCAGGAATCCCTGAAATCTTTCATCCTTCGGATGTGGCTCATGGCATTGCGGGCCGCCTTCACGGCCTGCTGCTTGAGCCAGTGGGAAGCCGGAAGAATCTCCAGCCATTTGGGGATCTGGAAATCCACCTCCGTTACCGGGAACTCAAACAGAACCTGCTTTAAGATCTGGTAAATGTCCCCGGCCTTTAACTGTTCACAGTTTACCGGCATAACACAGACACCGTACTTTGTCTCCAGTTCCCTTGCCAGATTTCTGGTCTCCTCGGAATACGGGCGGCTGGAGTTTAAAAGCACCAGAAACGGCTTTCCGATCTCCTGAAGCTCCCGGACTGCCGTTTCCTCTGGTTTTATGTAGGCCTGACGCTCCAGTTCTCCAAAAGAGCCGTCCGTGGTGACGACAAGGCCAATGGTGGAGTGGTCCCGGATTACCTTGCGGGTGCCGATTTCCGCCGCCATGGTAAAGGGAATGCTCTCCTCAAACCAGGGCGTTTTTACCAGCCGCTCCTTTTCATTTTCCATGTGACCGCTGGCACCCTCCGTCATAAATCCCACACAGTCCACCAGCCGCACCTTCACCGCGGTATCCTCCCCCAGTTCAATGCGGGCCGCTTCCTTGGGAACAAACTTGGGTTCCGTGGTCATAATCGTCTTGCCCGCCGCGCTCTGGGGCAGTTCATCCCGGGTGCGGTTTTTCTGGTGTTCATCCGTAATTCCAGGCAGCACCATCTGCTCCATAAACCGCTTGATGAAGGTGGATTTTCCGGTCCGCACCGGTCCCACAACCCCCAGATAAATCTCGCCTCCGGTCCTTGCCTGAATATCCCGGTATACACTGTACCCTTCCATATAGACACTCCCCCTAAAACAGACTCTGTTCCGGCAGACGAAAATGCACCTGTCGCCGGTCCCTGCTGTTTAAAATATATGCGGAAGTGTCCGAAAATCATGCTATCTGCATCACCAAAATTACTTCTTTCCCATATAGAGGTGGCGCGGGATGCCGTCTACCATGACGGACGGGGAATCACCCTGGATCAACGGCCTTACATAATCAATAAATTCTTCAGTCACATAAGTACCGTCCTTGGTGATCCATTCTCTCGGCACCATCTTCTCGCCGTTGGCGATCTTGTGTACATCGTAGATGCCGGTCGCGCACTGGTACGGATCATCGGATACACGGTCAATGACAACCATCTTGCCGGAATCGCCCTCATCGGCTGCCTTTACTGCGGCACCGCCCACCATGAAGGCCTCATTCACATCCACACGGGATGCCAGATGAGCTGCGCTTCGCTGTAAGGTGGAAAATTCTACGGCACGGGTCTTGCAGCCAATATCGCGATGGATCACGTTGGCCAGATAACTTGCAGTTCCGGTCAGCTGCTTGTGTCCGAATGCGTCTACATAGTCGGACGCGCTTCCCAGTTCGCTGACATAACGGCCATCCTTGATGCGGATTCCTTCCGAAACCGCCACAACAACGACATCCTTCTTTTCCAGAAGCTTTCGCACCTTCGCGGTAAACTTTTCGATGTCAAAGGTCAGCTCCGGCAGATAGATGAGATCCGGTCCGTCGCAGTCCTCCCCCCGGGACAATGCAGCCGCGCCGGTCAGCCATCCTGCATTGCGGCCCATGATCTCAATGATGATGACCTGCTGTTTTTTGTAAGAGAAGCCGATGCCATCCCGGATTACTTCCTTGGTGGAGGTCGCAATATATTTGGCTGCGCTTCCATAACCCGGTGTATGGTCAGTCAGGGCCAGGTCGTTGTCAATGGTCTTCGGAACACCGACAAACTTCTGGGACTGCCCCGTCAGGATCGCGTAATCCGACAGCTTTTTGATGGTGTCCATGGAATCATTTCCGCCAATGTAAATAAAGCATTCGATGTTCAGCTTATTTAAGATCTCAAAAATCTTTACATAGATTTCCTGATTCTCGTGGATATCCGGCAGTTTGTAGCGGCAGGTGCCAAGGAATGCAGATGGTGTACGCTTTAAGATTTCCACATCCAGATCACTCCGGATGTACTTGGAAAGATCCACATACTGCTCATCCAGAAGTCCCTGGATTCCGTAAAGCATTCCGTATACCTTTTTCGCTCCGCGGTCAACTGCCGTACGGTACACACCTGCAAGACTGGAATTGATGACGGCAGTCGGTCCTCCGGACTGTCCAACGATTACATTGCCCTTCATAGTAAATCCTCCTTCATATAGTCTTCGCGTAACGGGTCCCCACACCCGATTACTTTGCCTAAATAATACCACAAAAAGGAGCGAAAAGTCTAGGACTTTCCGCTCCTTTTTGTGGTATTTTCAGACACTTTTAAATTTTGAAACAAATTCTCGCTTTTTGTCAAACTGCGTCATCTGTTTTGCTTTTCCCGGCGTTTCGCACAATGCAAACAAAACTGTACCTGTCTTTACTCGCTCAGATATGCCTTCTTAACGGAATCATCGTTCATGAGCTCTTTTGCGTCGCCGCTGAGGGCAATCTTACCGGTCTCCAGAACGTAAGCACGGTTCGCAATGGAAAGGGCTTTCTTCGCGTTCTGCTCAACCAGAAGCACGGTTACTCCGTCTGCATTGATCTTCTGAATGATGTCAAAGATCTCGTTTACATACAGTGGAGACAGACCCATAGACGGCTCGTCCATAACGATCAGCTTCGGATGGGACATCAGCGCGCGGCCCATAGCCAGCATCTGCTGCTCACCACCGGAAAGCGTACCGGCCATCTGGTTCTTACGCTCTTCCAGACGCGGGAAACGCTCGTAAACCATTTTCAGCGTCTCATCCATCTCATTTTTGTCGTTTCGGGTATAAGCGCCCAGCTTTAAGTTCTGCAGAACGGACAGCTCTGCGAATACGCGGCGTCCCTCCGGCACATGGGCAATTCCCATGCCAACCAGCTTGTAGCCCGGAATTTTTGTGATATCTTTTCCCTCATAGGTAATGGTGCCCGCCTTGGAAGGGATCAGACCGGTGATGGTCTGCAGCGTAGTGGTCTTGCCTGCACCATTCGCTCCGATCAGGGCGATGATTTCCCCCTGGTTTACCTCAAAAGAGATTCCCTTGATTGCCTGAATGACACCATAGTAAACTTCCAGGCCTTTTACCTCAAGTATTGCCATCGCTCTAACCTCCTACTCTCCAAGATAAGCGGTGATAACGCGCTTATCGTTCAGTACTTCTGATGTCTCGCCCTGGGTCAGCACCTGACCGAAGTTTAAAACAGTCACTTTTTCGCAGATACCGGAAACCAGCTTCATATCATGCTCGATCAAAAGCACAGTCATATCGAAGTGATCACGCACGAAACGGATGGTATCCATCAGCTCTGCGGTCTCGTTCGGGTTCATGCCGGCTGCCGGCTCGTCCAGAAGGAGAAGCTTCGGGTCCGTTGCAAGGGCACGGGCAATCTCCAGCTTTCTCTGCTTACCATAAGGAAGGTTGGATGCCTTGTAATCGCACTCCTTGTCCAGGTCGAAGACCTTTAACAGTTCCATAGCACGGGCATTCATCTCCTTCTCTACCTTATAATAACGTGGCAGACGGAAAATACCCTCGATGGTGGAATACGGATGATGGTTGTGCAGGCCAACCTTTACGTTATCCAGAACGCTCAAGTCCTTGAACAGACGAATGTTCTGGAAGGTTCTTGCAATACCTGCCTGATTAATCTCGATGGTGCTCTTTCCGGTCAGCTCCTTGCCGTCCAGGGAGATGGCACCGTGATCTGCCTTGTAGACACCGGTCAGCAGATTGAAGATGGTGGTCTTACCTGCGCCATTCGGTCCGATGAGGCCGTAAAGCTGTCCCTTTTCGATGGTCAGGCTGAAGTTGTCAACTGCCTTTAATCCGCCGAATGAGATGCCGATATTTTTTACTTCCAGCATAGCCATATTATGCAGCCTCCTTTGCAGATTTCTTATTCTTCTTAATGCGGTCCAGGAAGACAGATCTCATCTCAATAGCCTTCGGACTGGAGTTGAAGATCATCATGACAATCAGGACTACTGCGTAGATCAGCATACGGTAATCGTTCAGACCGCGTAAGAGCTCCGGAAGCATGGTCAGGATGATAGCCGCAATCATGGAGCCGCGAATGTTGCCCAGGCCACCCAGTACGACGAATACCAGGATCATGATGGACATGTTGTAACCGAAGTTCTTCGGGGTTGCTGCCAGGGAGGATAAGTTGTGGGCATACAGAACGCCTGCAACACCAGCCAGGGCTGCGGAAATGGCAAATGCCATCAGTTTGTACTTGGTAATGTTGATTCCCACGGACTCTGCAGCAATACGGTTGTCACGGATGGACATGATGGCACGTCCGGTGCGGGAATTGATCAGGTTTAATACGATAAACAGGGTGATCAGCACCAGGATGATACCCACGGTGAAGGTTGCCGCCTTCGGAGTACCGGTAATACCCTGGGCACCCTTGATGATGACAACACCATCTGCGCCCATGCCAAGGGATGTGGTATCCTTGATGGAAAAATGAAATCCGTTGGAATCCAGGCCCACATACATAACATTAATGAGGTTCTTGATGATCTCACCGAACGCCAGAGTTACGATAGCCAGGTAGTCACCTTTTAAGCGCAGTACCGGAATGCCGATGATGATACCGAACACACCTGCTACTGCTGCTCCAATGATCAGAGCCAGGAAGAAACGCATACCGACAGACGGGATTGCGTTCTCCATGCACTTGGTGAAAAACGCACCGGTAAATGCGCCCACGCACATGAAACCGGCATGCCCCAGGCTTAACTCACCCAGAATACCAACTGTTAAGTTTAAGGAGACAGCCAGGATCACATAGATACACAGCGGAACCAGAAGTCCCTTTAACAGGCTGGTCATATGTCCGGTCGCTCCCAGAATCTGTACCAGGATCCAGCAGGCAATTACGATCGCGTAAGTGATGCTGTTCTGGATTAATACTTTGTTCTTTTTCATTCCGTTCACCTACACTTTCTCCGTAATCTTTTTGCCCAGAATTCCGGTCGGGCGCACCAGAAGTACGACGATCAGCACTGCAAATACAATGGCGTCAGAAAGCTGGGAAGAAATATATGCCTTGGAAAGGTTCTCGATCACGCCAAGGAGTACGCCTCCGATGAGGGCACCCGGAATGGAGCCGATGCCGCCGAATACAGCTGCCACGAAAGCCTTGATACCCGGCATGGAACCGGTGTACGGAGTCAGAGACGGATAAGCGGAACATAACAGCGCACCTGCAATTGCAGCCAGGGCGGAACCGATCGCGAAGGTAATAGCAATCGTGCTGTTAACGTTAATGCCCATCAGGGTAGCCGCACCGGTATCTTCCGATACAGCCAGCATAGCCTGGCCAACCTTGGTCTTGTTGATAAAGGTTGTTAAAGCCACCATGATCACGATACAGGTAATGATCGTAACCAGGGTAACACCGGAAATGGACAGTGCGCCGTCTGCCAGCTTTAAACTCGGCACGTTCACAACGGATGTGAACTGACGTGCGTTGGAACCAAAGATCAGCAGTGCCACGTTCTGCAGCAGATAGCTGACACCGATGGCCGTGATCAGAACGGCCAGGGAAGATGCGCCTCGCAGCGGCTTGTAAGCCACACGCTCGATCACAACGCCAAGCACCGTACAGGCGATGACTGCCACCAGAACACCCACCATCGGCGGGAGTCCCAGGGTACTTACCATGGTAAAAATGACGAAGCCGCCTACCATAATGATATCACCATGAGCAAAGTTCAGCATTCTTGCGATGCCGTAAACCATGGTGTAGCCCAGTGCAATGATCGCGTAAACACTGCCCAGGCTGATTCCGTTAATCAAATAAGACAGAAAACTCATGTACCTACCACCTCTTTACTTTTTCTATAGAAATAAAACATAACTGGAATTATAGCATAGTCATATTTGAAGTTCAAGCAGAAGTTCGCGAATACGCACCATTTGTCCGTACAGGAAAGACACTTTTCTCATGTCGTTCTTGACGCATATGACGAACTGTCCAGATGGAAGCAAATTCCCGAAAAGCTAAAAAAGGAGACCGTCCAATGGACGATCCCCTTTCGGATGTATCATTTATCTGTTCAGAAAAATTACTGCATCTCGTACTCGCCGTTTACGATCTTAACAGCCTTCGGTGCTTTGTTCGGCTCGCCGTTTGCGTTCCAAACCATGTCGGAACCAGTCAGACCATCAATAGAGATCTCGGTCATAGCCGGCTTTAATGCGTCGCAGATATCAGAAGCGCTCATATCGGCGGTAACGCCTGCCTTCTCAGCAGCTGCCTTGATTGCATAAACTGCATCGTAGGAATCTGCTGCGAACTGGTTCGGCTCAATGCCGTAAGCTGCTACATAAGCCTCGGTGAATGCCTTACTGCTCTCCTCAGTGGTGGAGAACGGAGTTAAGAGCATCAGACCCTCTGCCAGGGAAGTATCAAAGTTCTCTACGGAAAGGATACCATCCATACCGTCACAGCCGAAGAAGATCGGTGCGAACTCTTTATCATGTGCCTGCTTTAAGATGATGGAAGCCTCCTGATAGTAGATCGGAAGGAATACCAGCTCTGCGCCAGCGTCTTTTGCCTTGTCAAGCTGTACAGAGAAATCGGTGTTGCTGTCTGCGGTAAATGCCTCGTCAGCTACGATCTCCAGGCCCTGGTTTGCTGCCTCTGCAACAAATGCCTCACGGATACCGGAAGAATACTCGGTAGAGCTGTCGTAGATGATTGCGATCTTGGTAGCCATCTTGTTCTCGCCAATGTACTTAGCGGAAGCGGTACCCTGATCCGGGTCTGCAAAGCATACGCGGAATGCGTTATCAGTTGCTACGCACTCAACTGCGGAACCGGACGGAGTGATCAGGAACATATTGTCAGACTCTGCCTCTGCGCCTACAGCGATACACGGCTTGGAAGTGGTCGGTCCGTCTAATACCTGCATACCCCAGTCTTTTAAGGTATTGTATGCGTTGATGGATTTCTCCGGGTCATTCTCATCATCCTCAGCCTTAACCTCAACGTTCATGCCGTTGATGCCGCCAGCCTCGTTGATCTCCTTTGCTGCCAGCTCTGCGCCGTTTGCAACTGCGTTGCCGTAAGCTGCGCCTGCACCGGTTAACGGTCCGATTACGCCTACCTTTAAGGTGCCGCCTTCTGCGCCTGCTGCTGCCTCAGTCTCTGCGCCCTCTGCTGCTGCAGTGGTCTCAGCGTCTCCTGCTGCTGCGGTAGTCTCTGCCGGCTTGCTGCCGCCACATGCTGCTAAGGATGCTGCCATCATAGCTGCCATACCAAAACTAACCAGTTTTTTCTTCATAATGTTTCTCCTCCTCTTAATGAAACAGGCTTCCTGAACCTTCAGGAAGCCGTGCCCTTAAAGCTGAGCTTATTATAGTTGTCCCAAAAACACTTGTCAAGAACTTTCTTGCGTTAAAGCGAAATCTTAGTGAAATATTAGGAAATTTTGTTTCAAAACTCCGGTTCATAGACTTTCCACCATGGAAAATTCAGTCCAGAAAATTCCTGCCACGGAAAATTCCTACCACGGAAGATTGCTGTTTTCCACGGTTTTATCCCGCAGCATCAGATCCGCCACTGCCTCTTTCGCGGGCTTTCCGTCAAACAGCACTTCGTTGACTGCCTCGATGATCGGCATGGACACCTCGTACTTCTTTGCCAGGGCCAGTCCTGCCTTGGCGGAATACACGCCCTCTACCACCATCTGCACCTCATCCATGGCCTCCTTCATGGAGTAGCCTTTTCCGATGAGGATACCGGCACGACGGTTACGGCTGTGCATGCTGGCACAGGTTACGATCAGGTCACCGATTCCGGTCAGACCCGCAAAGGTTTCCATCTTTCCGCCCATGGCCATGCCAAGGCGGCTGATCTCTGCCACACCACGGGTGATCAGGGCTGCCTTGGTGTTGTCGCCGTAGCCCAGTCCGTCCGCGATTCCGGCTGCCAGGGCAATGACATTTTTCAGTGCTCCGCCAATCTCAATGCCCAGGATATCCGGGCTGATGTAGACCCGGAACACCGGGCTCATGAAAATGTTCTGGATCTTCTCTGCGGTTTTCCGTGTCTTCGCTCCGGCCACACAGGTCGTCGGAAGCCCGCGGCTCACCTCTTCCGCGTGGCTCGGTCCGGAAAGGACTGCCACATCAGCCCCGGGAAGCTCTTCCTCCAGAATGTCCGTCAGGGTCATGAGGGTTGACTCCTCGATGCCCTTTGCCACATTGACCACCAGCTGTCCTTCTTTTAAAAAGGGGTTCATCTTCTGCGCGGTCTCCCGTACATAAATGGAAGGAACCGCCATCACCAGAAGATCCTTATCTTTCATAGCCAGTTCCAGATCGGAGGTAAACTCCATATCGTCCGGGAGCACCAGATCCGGAAGAGTCTTTAAGCGGCGCCCCGTCCGCAGACTCTCTACGTCCTTCTCAAAAACAGACCACTCCGTCACCTGGTGACCGTTCTCGTGAAGCAGGAAGGCCAGGGCGGTTCCCCAGCTTCCCGCGCCAATTACGCCCACATTTGCCATAGGTTTATTCCTTTCTGGCACCCAGCTTATTCTCTGTGCCGCTTAACAGTCGTTTGATGTTGGCATGGTGGCGCCAGATTCCCATAGCGGAGATCAGGCCCGCCAGCACATAAAATTCTGTCAGATGCGCTGCCGCAATGCCAAAATCACCGCGCCAGCCGCAAAACACCATACCGATAAAGAAACAGATCATCACCAGGATGGAGCCCAGGGAGACATAACGGGTGATGGCCACTGCTGCCACAAATACCACCAGACATACCAGCATCACGCGCCAGTCTGTGGAAGCCAGAAGCCCTGCGGAGGCTGCAATGCCCTTTCCGCCCTTAAATCCCATGTAAAACGGGAAGTTATGTCCCAGGATCACGCCAAATCCGGTGTAGAGCAGGTACACATACAGAAGCTCCGGCTGGCTGCGGAACAAAAGACGGGTCAGCAGGCAGGCAATGATCGTCTTGCCCGCGTCACCTAAAAATACGATCAGTCCCGCTTTCTTTCCCATGACACGAAGGACATTGGTACTGCCGGAATTGCCGCTTCCGTAATTGCGGATATCCATATGTTTCGATCTGCTGTAGATGTAACCGGTCTGAAACAGGCCAAACACATATCCCATTACCAGACAAAGTGCTCGCTCCATTAGTCCTCCTTTCCATTCCTTTCACGAATCAGGAACTTCAGGGCCGTACCCTTAAATCCAAAGGATTCGCGGATCCGGTTCTCTAAGTATCTCACATAAGAGAAATGCATCAGTTCTTTGTCGTTTACGAAAATAACGAAGGTCGGCGGCTTTACCGCTACCTGGGTCATGTAGTACAGCTTCAGACGTTTGCCTTTGTCAGACGGCGGCTGCTGCATGGCAACGGCTTCCGTCATGATTTCGTTCAGCACGCCGGTAGCAATACGCATGGTCTGGTTCTCACGCACCATGTCGATGAGCTCAAACATCTTGTTCATACGCTGTCCGGTTACGGCAGAGATGAATACCATCTCAGCATACTGCATGAAGGACAGGGTATCCTTGATCTTTCTGGTGAACTCGTAGATGGTCTTGTCATTCTTTTCGATGGCATCCCACTTGTTGACTGCAACAATGATTCCCTTGCCGCGGTCATGGGCAATGCCTGCGATCTTCGCGTCCTGCTCGGTCACGCCCTCAGTGGCGTCAATGACCAGAATGACCACATCCGCACGCTCTACAGCAGAGACGGTACGGATGATGCTGTAGCGCTCCAGGTCTTCTTTGATCTTGCTCTTGCGGCGCAGGCCCGCGGTATCGATGAAGATATACTCAGTTCCGTTGTATACCACCTCGGTATCGACCGCGTCACGGGTCGTTCCGGCAATGTTGGAAACGATCACGCGGTTCTCACCTAACAGCTTATTAATAATAGAAGATTTACCTACGTTCGGTTTTCCGATGATGGCTACCTTCGGGCGGTCATCCTCCTCTTCCTCTAACTGTTCCAGGGTGAAATGCTTGGACA
Organism: Ventrimonas faecis; assembly: GCF_040096075.1. Classification (NCBI taxonomy): domain Bacteria; kingdom Bacillati; phylum Bacillota; class Clostridia; order Lachnospirales; family Lachnospiraceae; genus Ventrimonas; species Ventrimonas faecis. The sequence continues at coordinate 84,138 of NZ_JBBMFJ010000004.1, read as the reverse complement.
CTTCGTCTAACAGGTCACCGATTCCCAGACGGGAAGCTGCGGATACCGGGATCGGATCCCCGATTCCCAGGTTATAGAACTCGTAGACATCATTTCCGAATTTCTGGATGCTGTCTACCTTGTTGACTGCCAGAACCACCGGCTTTCCGGATTTGCGGAGCATGTCCGCAACCTTGGAGTCGGAATCCTGCAGCCCCTGACGCACATCCACGATAAAGATGATGACGTCTGCGGTGTCAATGGCGATCTGTGCCTGTTCCCGCATCTGGGACAGGATGATATCGCGGCTGTCCGGCTCAATACCGCCGGTATCCACCAGGGTAAAGTTCATGTTCAGCCAGGTACAGTCCGCGTAAATACGGTCTCTGGTTACTCCAGGCGTATCCTTTACGATGGAGATGGTCTCCCCCGCCAGTACATTGAACAGGGTAGACTTTCCAACGTTCGGGCGCCCTACAATGGCAACGATTGGTTTACTCATGTGTGATCTCCTTTAACTCATATCCGTCATAGACGGTATCTTGTTCTTCTTCCAGGCCAAGAACGGCATCCACCAGATCCTGACCGCTTGATTTTACAATATTCACCGGAACTTGTAAAGCGTTTTGCACATCGGTGCGGGTGAGGTCGTCCAGGAATACCTCCTCGCCGCTGCGGAACATGCAGATAGGAAGCAGCAGGCGCTCGCCCAGCGGCACCACCGACATCTGCTTCTTTAAATCCTGACCGGTAATGAGTCCGGCCACGGTAATGCTCTCTCCGAAGAAGTCATTGCGAATGGCATAGAGGTGTACCTTTTTCTGCGGGAACTTTGCCTCGATCTTGTCAAGCTGTCTGCGCAGATACGGATACGCCAGTCTGCCGGTGGCAATGGACAGAGTCTCCTCTTTTACCTTCAGATCCTCCGGCAGCGTCTCCAGCGCTTCGGTTACCTCGGTGTCCAGAAGCCGCAGCATGCCCACACCGTTTTCCAGCTGCGGGAAGCCGTCATAACGCTCGGTTTCCGGGAGTTCCCGCTCCGCCAGGATATAGAATTCATCACTGGCATGGATGAAATGGATGCCATACTGTTCATACACGATCTTCTGCCACTTCTCAATGATGTCAATGGCACTCTCCGCGTCTTCTTTTTCAAACGGCTTTAATGGATACAGGCCGTCCCGGTACTTGGAAAGTCCCACCGGCACCACGGAAGCACTCTGCATATACGGAAGATACTTCGTCATATCCCGGATGGTATGGTCCAGTTCCTCCCGGTCGTTCACACCCTTGCACAGCACGATCTGGCCGTTCATGGGAATTTCTGCCTCACAGAGCCGGTCGATCTTCTTTAAGGCCTCTCCGGCAAAGCGGTTGTGCAGCATCTCGCAGCGCAGCTTCGGGTTCGTGGTATGCACGGAAATGTTGATGGGCGCCAGTTTGAAATCAATGATACGCTGGATGTCGTGCTCCTTCATGTTGGTCAGGGTCACGTAGTTTCCCTGCAGGAAGGAAAGACGGGAGTCATCGTCCTTAAAATAAAGGGTTTCGCGCATGCCTGGCGGCATCTGGTCGATGAAACAGAAAATGCACTTGTTGCTGCAGGATTTGTAATCACTCATAAGGCCATTCTCAAAGGTGATGCCCAGGTCCTGATACTCATTTTCAATCTCCAGCTCCCACTGCTCGCCGTCTGCCTTTTCCACCAGCATGACCATGCTTTCGCTGTCTACATAATATTCATAATCAAAGATATCTTCCACTTCATTTCCATTGATCGTAAGCAGGCGGTCGCCTGGCTCCAACTCCAGTTCCTCTGCAATAGAGCCCGGATCAACGGATTTTATCAGATGTCCTTTTTGTTTCTTCATAGATATTCCTTTCTCGCAAATTTCCGGGATCTGTTCTGACATTGGTTCCCCTCCATCTGCACTCCTTTCATCATAACAAGATTCCCTTTCTTTGTCAAAGCAATCGGCCCCTGGTTTTCGCCAGTTTTACCTGTTTTTTTGTATTTTTTTACAAAATCCCCCAAGACTCTTGACGCTTCCATTTTTTAAGGATATAAATATGATGGATTATAACGTTTCAATATTCTACCTGAAGGAGTATGTACCAATGGCTAACAACTATGTGTTTAATGACATTTTACCGGTAGCGCCGTTAAAACTCGCTGCCCTGGAAAGCTCTAAGGATCTGGCAACCAAGGTAAACGATCATATTGTTACCTTCCGCCGCAACGATACTGAGGAGCTGCTTCGCCGCCAGCAGGATTTAAACTACCGCGGCTACGATGTGGATTCCTATCTTCTGGACTGCAAGTGCCCGCGTTTCGGTTCTGGTGAGGCAAAGGCTGTCATCAACGAATCTGTCCGCGGCGCGGATCTGTTCGCAATGGTGGATGTAACCAACTACAGCATCCCATACAGCGTATGCGGCTACACCAATCACATGTCCCCGGATGACCATTTTCAGGACTTAAAACGCATCATCGGTGCTTCCGTAGCTACCGCGCACCGTGTCAACGTTGTTATGCCCTTCTTATATGAAGGACGTCAGCACAAGCGTACCAAACGTGAGTCCCTGGACTGCGCCATGGCACTGGAGGAGCTGATCTCCATGGGCGTTTCCAATATCATCACCTTTGACGCCCACGACCCGCGTGTGCAGAACGCCATCCCGTTAAGCGGTTTCGATAACTTCATGCCGACTTACCAGTTTGTAAAGGCGCTGTTCACCCATGACACTTCCTTAAAAATTGACAAAGACCACTTGATGATCATCAGCCCGGATGAGGGCGCCATGAACCGTGCCGTATACCTGGCTAATAACCTGGGTGTTGACATGGGTATGTTCTACAAGCGCCGCGACTACTCCAGAGTTATCGATGGACGCAACCCGATCGTGGCTCATGAGTTCCTGGGTACTTCCGTAGAAGGAAAGACGGTTCTCATCATCGACGACATGATCGCATCCGGCGAGAGTATGTTAGACACCGCCAGAGAATTAAAAGACCGTAAGGCAGAGAAAGTCATCATCTGCTGCACCTTCGGCCTGTTCACCAGCGGCCTGGAGAAATTCGACCAGTACTATCAGAACGGCTACATTGACTATGTCATCACTACCAACTTAAACTACCGTCCGAAAGAGCTGTTAGAGCGTGAGTGGTATCTGGAAGCCGACATGAGCAAATACCTGGCAGCCATCATCAACTCCTTCAACCATGATGTCTCCATCGGCGCTGCCCTGTCTCCGACCGAGAAGATCCAGAAGCTGGTAAAACGCTATCAGGCAGACGGATACGATTATTATCAGACTATCCGGTAAATTTTTATGTAATACCATATGTAAAAAAAGAGCTTCGCACAGTATATGATCAGCTGTGTGAAGCTCTTTTTGTCTGATGCTATTTTCATCCTTTCAAAGGCAGTCCGGCACGGCAGATTTTCTCATTCTCTCGCCAGGCCTTCGCCCTTCTATGAATCCTATTCTCTCAGTACCAGAAACGCTGCCAGATTTCCCCGCTCCGTTCCCATGATCCGATGGGAAAAGAGATGGGTCGGATTGCACCGGGTACAGATGTCCGTTGTGTGGATCTGATTTTCCGGGATTCCCGCTTCCTGGAGCACGATCTGGTTCGCTCTCCACAGATCCACCTGATATTTTCCGTCCGGTTTTTGATAAAACAGGTCTTTATGGTACTGCTCTGCAAAACCATCCGCAAATTTCGCAGCCACCTCCGGTCCTACCTCAAAGCAGTCCTGGCAGATGCTCGGCCCGATGCAGGCAATGACATCTGCCGGATTCGTTCCGTATTCCCGGTTCATGGCTTCCAGTGTGGCTTTTCCCATGCGGTGCACCGTGCCCCTCCAGCCAGAGTGGGACAGGCCAATGGCCTTGTGGACCGGATCCACAAAATACAGCGGCACACAGTCCGCGTAAAAGGTCACCAGTGTGATACCCGGAATATTGGTGATCAGGCCGTCTACATCCTGGTACTCCCTCTCTTTTACAATGCCCTTTCCTGCGTCTTCCTCTGTCACTTTGCGGACATTGGTGGTATGGGTCTGGTAGGAAAGGACCATCTTTTCCGCATCGGTTCCCAGAACTGCTGCCATGCGGCGGTAATTCTCCAGAACGTGCTCCGGATCATCATTCCGGGTAAAACTGAAATTCATGGTGGAGAACACGCCCTCGCTGACACCGCCGTGGCGGGTGGAAAAGGCATGGCTTACCAGGCCGGTGGCATCCAGAGCCGGAAAAGCCAGATAGGTGACGCCATTTTTCTCACGGATTTCGATTCCCCGATTTGCAGAATGTTTCATACCTGTCTGATTTTCCGCTGTCACATCACTTCGCTTGCGAATCCATGCTTTCTGCTCCATCTGTGTCCTCTCCTTTTTGTTTCCAATTCTTCCTGATTTTCTTTTTTCAATACACATAACTGTTCAGTACCCTCACAGTTACGGGCAAAAATCCATTGAAAATTGCCTTCGGCAATGGGATTTTTGCCTGCAAGCCCATGTTTTCATACGGTCAGCGCAGTGAATGCGCAGACCTACTGAACAGTTACCAATACACATACAATACCAGTTGTCGCACCACATTCAGGCTGACGATTTTCATTTTCGTCTCCAAAATGCGTTCTTCTGCGCCAATCTCAACAAAACGCGTCCCGGATCCAGGTAATCTGATCTCCCAGAATGCTCACCACATCAAACCGGCACGGCATGTCCTCCGGGTAACGGCGGCTGTAGAGATAGAACTGCGCCGTATAGCGGATCCGCTGCTGCTTTACATAGCCCACCGCCTCTGCCGGCATACCATTCCGGGCTGTTTTCCGGTACTTCACCTCAAAAAACACCAGATAACGCCCATCCCGCCCGATCAGGTCGATCTCACCCTGGCGGCATCTAAAATTCCGCTCCAGAATTTTCACGCCCTGGCGGGTCAGAAATTCTGCTGCCAGTTCTTCTTTCCGGATTCCGGTCTCCCGTTTGTTCTGTTTGTTATCCATTCACACCTGTGCTTTCTTTCTGTCTGCACGCTGCATTGTTTCCCCAAAATATTTTCTGTTCGCAGTTTTACTTCTACACAAAGTTCTTGATAAAGCTTCTTCTATGAATCGGTGTCGGCCCAAATTCTTTCAATGCCGCAATATGCGCTGCGGTTCCATATCCCTTATGCTTTGCGAATCCGTACTCCGGGAACAGGGTATCATACTCGACCATCATGTGATCCCTGGTTACCTTGGCCAGGATGCTGGCCGCCGCAATGGAAACGCTCTTGGCATCGCCCTTGATGATCGGAACCTGGTTGATTGCCACACCCGGAATCGTTACAGCATCATTCAACAGTAAATCCGGCTGCACGGAAAGTCCGGCAATGGCCTGCCGCATAGCCTCATAGGTTGCCTGTAAAATGTTGATCTCATCGATCACATCCGGCCCCACAATGCCCACACTCCAGGCAACCGCCTTTTCCTTGATTTCTGTAAACAACGCCTCCCTGCGCTTCTCGGAAAGCTTCTTGGAATCGTTCAAAAATAAAATCTCACAGTCCACCGGCAGAATGACTGCTCCGGCTACCACCGGGCCTGCTAACGGACCGCGGCCCGCCTCATCGATGCCGCAGATGGCGGTGCAGGCTGCGTAAGTATCCTCATACTCCCGCATGGCTGCCAGTCGGGCACGCTCTGCTTCGAGTTTTTCCCCAGTTAAGGTTCTCAGTGCCATGCCCTACGCCTCCCCGCTTTCGCTGTTCTGCCCTGCAGCACCTGATTCCTGTGCGGAATCCGCTTTGTCCCCATCTGTTTTCTTCACCGGCGGAAACTCCAATGTAATCCGGCCCAGCTTGCCGCTGCGGTAATCGTCGATCACCAGGGCTGCGGCACGGCTGTAATCCGGCTCACCGCCCTTAGCCAGACATCCGCGCACCTTTGCCACCTGGATCAGCAGGTTTTCTTCAGAAGTCTCATCAATCTTGTAGCGCTCTTTTAAGACATCCGGATAATGCTTCTGCAGCAGTTTCAGAAGCTCCAGAGCCAGCTCATCTTTATTTAAGATTTCATCGTTGATGGAACCGATGAAAGCTAGCAGAAGTCCTACTCTCTGATCCTCAAATTTTGGCCAGAGGATACCAGGCGTATCTAAAAGCTCCAGAGTCTTATTTAAGCGGATCCACTGGTTTCCCTTGGTCACGCCTGGCTTATTTCCGGTCTTAGCACAGGCCTTTCCCGCGAACGAGTTGATAAAGGTGGATTTGCCTACATTCGGGATTCCTACCACCATGGCACGCACCGGACGGTTCATGATGCCTCTGCGACGGTCACGCTCAATCTTCTCTTTGCAGGCCTCCTGTACGACACCGTTGATCTGCTTGATGCCGGCACCACTGCGAGAATTGATCTTCACTACAAAATATCCTTTTTCCCGAAACCAGTTTGTCCAGGCCTCATTGTAACGCTCGCTGGACAGATCCGATTTATTTAACAGAATCAGTCTTGCCTTGCCCTTGCCAAGCTCATCAATATCCGGGTTGCGGCTTGCCAACGGCACACGGGCGTCTACTACTTCAATGATCAGGTCGATCAGTTTGATGTCTTCTTTCATGGCACGTTTCGCTTTGGTCATGTGCCCTGGATACCACTGTATATTCACGGATGTTCCTCCTATGTTTTCCTCTTGCAAACTTTAGCTATTTGTAACTGTTCAGTACCCTCACAGTTACAGCTGTTTCTACTATATTTTTCTATGCTTTTGTCGTACTTTCCGATTGTCGGGCAATCGTATTTCTGACACAAAGACCATTCCGTTTCTGTCAGGTCAGGACCGGATCAGGCTGATATGGATCAGCGGGAACAAACGCAGCCACACCTTTCCAACAATCTGGTCTTCCCGCACATTGCCGATATTGGCAAAGCGGCTGTCCTCACTGCTGTCCGGATTGTCCCCCAGCAAAAAATATTCTTTGTCTTCTAGTTTAACCGGATTCTCCGCCAGCCCGGAAAGGGAAATCTTCCGGTCCTCCGGCAGGGAAACCTGCTCCTGGTTCACATACAATTCCCCATCTATAATCTGAACCACATCCCCGGGGATGGCCACAACCCGCTTTACATTGGTCTTCTGGTCTTCCCGCTCAAATACCACCACATCCATGCGGTCCGGTTTTCCAATCTCATATGTCAGCCGGTTCATCAGCACAATGTCACCGGAAGTAAGCAGCGGCTGCATGGACTGCCCGTTCACTGTAACCTGTGTTCCAAAAAACACCAGGCAGAACCAGGCAAAGGCCAGCGCCACCACCACATCCACGATCCAGCCGCAGATTTTCCGGATCATGTTCTGTTCCTCACTCAGATAAAAATCCACTTATTTATACTCCATTCTACCATGATGTTTTCACGGCAATCGCGCATTCCTGGCAATGCTATTCCATATTGGCAAAAAGGGGGAAGTTGCTTGCAACTCCCCCGCTTTCCTGCTCTCTGCGTCTTACGCGCATAATACGCAGAAAGGGACAATTTTCATTGTCCCCTGTTCCACGCAAAATTATTTAACTAACTCTTTAACCTTAGCAGCTTTACCTACTCTGTCTCTTAAGTAGTTCAGTTTTGCACGTCTTACTTTACCTCTTCTAACAACCTCGATGTTGTCTACGAACGGGGAATGAATCGGCCAGGTCTTCTCTACGCCGATGCCGTTGGAGTTCTTACGAACGGTGAAAGTCTCTCTTGCGCCGCCGTTCTGTCTCTTGATTACGGTACCCTCGAATACCTGGATTCTCTCACGGTTACCCTCTTTGATCTTGTTGTAGACCTTAACGGTATCTCCTACGGAAAACTCCGGTACGGAAGCCTTTAACTGTGCTGCTTCAATGTTCTTAATAATTTCGTTCATTTGTGTGATCCTCCTTCATATGTTTGATGTTCTTTAATGCTTCTTCCGCAACAGAGGAACATCTCTTTTTCTAGTCACAACGGTATAATGATACCATAGCGGCAGATAAATTGCAAGCACTATTTTATAGAATTTATCTGCAATTTTCATCTGTCAAACGGGTTATTTCTGCGCCTCAGCACGGTCTGATCCATTGCTTTCCTGCGCCTGTGTTTCTGTTTTCGCAGTCTCTTCTTCCTGGATCAATTCCGCCAGATACTGCCGCTCTTTCTTGGACAGATTCGCCTCTTCTAAAAGATCCGGCCGTCTCTCCAGGGTCCGCTTAATGGACTGCTGTCTTCTCCAGGTCTCGATGTTTTTGTGGTGTCCGGAAAGTAGCACCTCCGGCACGCGCATGCCCTGGTAAACCTCCGGGCGGGTGTACTGCGGATACTCCAGAAGATTGTCGTGAAAAGACTCAATCTCTGCGGAGACATCGTTATTTAAGACGCCAGGCACCAGACGGGAAATGCAGTCGATCATGACCATGGCCGGAAGCTCGCCGCCGGTCAGGACATAATCTCCCACAGAGAGGTAATCGGTTACGATAAGCTCCAACGCACGCTCGTCAATGCCCTCATAATGGCCGCATAAAAATACCAGGTCTTCTTCCTGCGCCAGTTCTTCCGCAATCTTCTGGTTGAAGGTCTGTCCCTGCGGGGTCATGTAAAGCACGCGTGGACGCTTGCCGATACGCTCGCACAGTGCCTCGTAGGCATCGCACACCGGAGCCGCCTGCATCACCATGCCGGCGCCGCCGCCATAGGGGGTATCGTCCACATGGCCGTGTTTTTCTTTCGTGTAATCCCGGATGTTGACCGCCTCAATGGAGAGCAGTCCTTTTTCGGCTGCCCGGCCGATGATGCTGGTGTTTAAGCCGTCTAACACCATCTCCGGGAACAGGGTTAAAATGTGATAATTCATACTTCTCATGTCCTCCTGACTTGTGTTTACAGGTCCAGAAGACCATCCAGAATGTGAACAGTCACAGTCTGGCTCTCCAGATTTACGTCCAGAATGCACTGCGGGATCGCCGGGAACAGATACTCTTTGCCTTCCAGGCTCTCGATAACGTAAACATCATTGGCGCCGGTCTGCAGGACATCAGTCAGGGTGCCGAACTCTTTGCCTTCATCAGTCACAACTTTTAAGCCGATCAGATCCGTAATGAAGTTCTCATTCGGAGCCAGCTTCACAGCCTGGTCGCGGCGGATCAGCAGGTCTTTTCCTTTGTATTTCTCGATGTCGTTGACATTGTTAAACTCCTTGAACTTTAAGATGACCATGTTCTTGAAGAACTTGACGCTCTCAATGGACAGGGTCATCTGCTCTCTGCCTGTATCAAGGATGACAGTTTTCAGTTTTTTAAAACGGTTTACATCATCGGTTGTAGGGTACACCTTGACCTCACCGCGTACACCGTGGGTGGATGAGATCACACCAACTCTTAAGGTATCCTCCATCATTTTGTTCCTCCGAAATATCGCGTACTACGCGTTTCTCACACTATCTACTGCATGTCAGAAAACGCAGGCACGCGTTTTCAAACGTTTCTACAAAAAGAAAAACTGCCGCAGGAAATTCCGACGACAGTTTCTGATGGTTACTGTATATCTACAACAACCTTTTTTTCTTCTTTGGAAGCGGCTGCCTTGACAACGGAGCGGATTGCTTTCGCAATGCGTCCCTGCTTGCCAATCACCTTTCCCATATCAGATGGTGCAACCTTTAATTCAATAAAAGTGCCGCTTTCCTTTTCGGTCTCGGTAACAACCACCTCGTCCGGATTGTCAACTAATGCTTTTGCAATAACCTCAACCAGTTCTTTCATAGCGATCACCTCTCAGATTACTGAATGCCAGCGGTCTTCAGAAGCTTTGCTACACGGTCGGTCGGCTGTGCGCCGTTTGCTAACCACTCCTTGGTAGCCTCCTCGTCAAACTTGATAACGCTCGGCTCCTGGTTCGGATCGTAAGTACCAACCTCAGCGATGAATCTGCCATCTCTCGGGGATCTGGAATCTGCAACAATGACTCTATAGAAAGGTTTCTTCTTAGCACCCATTCTTCTTAATCTCATCTTTACTGCCATGTCAATTTCACCTCCTTAAAATTATACTGATAATGTATCAACAAATACAGAAAGCTCTGTACTGTCACCTTGTAAGCTGCCTTAGAAAGGCATTTTCAGCTTTCCGAGCATGCCGCCCAGTCCGCCGCGTCCGCGCTTGCCCCCCATCATGCCTGGAAGCTGTTTCATCATTTTCTTCATCTGATCAAACTGCTTGGCAATGCGGTTTACCTCGCTGATATCCACTCCAGCACCCTCAGCGATACGCTGTTTGCGGGAAGGATTCAAGAGGCCCGGATTGGCGCGCTCTTCTTTTGTCATGGACAGGATGATGGCCTCCACACGGTCCATGGATTTTTCATCCACCTCCGGGATTCCGCCCTTCATCTGTGACATGCCCGGCATCATGCTCATGATACTGGTCAGTCCGCCCATTTTTTTGATCTGACGCATCTGGTCCAGGAAATCGTTGTAGTCAAACTCTGCTTTGCGCAGCTTCTGGCTCATTTCCTTGGCCTTTTCCTCGTCGACCTCCATCTCGGCTTTCTCGATCAGGGTGAGGATGTCTCCCATACCCAGAATGCGGGATGCCATACGGTCCGGGTAAAACTGTTCCAGATCGGAAAGTTTCTCGCCCATACCAATATATAAGATCGGTTTGCCAGTCACAGCCCGGATGGAAAGGGCTGCGCCGCCTCGGGTGTCGCCATCCAGTTTGGTAAGGATGACACCGTCGATGCCGACTTTATCCTGGAAATTCGAAGCTACATTGACTGCGTCCTGACCGGTCATGGCATCTACTACCAAAATGGTCTGGTCTACGTTCACAGCCTCTTTGATGTTCTCGAGTTCTTCCATCATGCCTTCATCTACATGAAGACGTCCGGCGGTATCGAGGATCACCACGTTGTAGCCGTTCTTTGCCGCGTGCTCCATAGCGGCCTTTGCAATGTTCACCGGGTTCTGATTCTCTCCCATGGAGAAGACCGGAACACCCTGTTTGTCTCCGTTGATCTGGAGCTGCTGGATTGCTGCCGGACGGTATACGTCACAGGCAACCAGAACCGGTTTGCGGCCCTTTGCCTTCAGCTTTCCTGCGATCTTCGCTGTCGTTGTCGTCTTACCTGCACCCTGAAGACCTGCCATCATGATGACGGTAATCTCATTCGTAGGCTTTAATGCGATTTCCGTGGTGTCGGAACCCATCAGGCGGATCAGCTCTTCGTTAACGATCTTGATCACCATCTGGCCCGGCTGCAAGGAACCAAGCACTTCTTCGCCAACGGCGCGTTCCTGAACGGAGCTTATGAACTGTTTTACAACCTTGAAGCTTACATCTGCCTCCAGGAGAGCCATCTTGACTTCCTTCAGGGCAGTCTTTACATCCGCTTCGCTTAAACGGCCTTTGCCGCGCAGGTTTTTAAACACGTTCTGCAGTTTATCGGATAAGCTTTCAAACGCCATAGGTAACCTCCTGTTCAGAACCGATCACGGCACATGCCGAAATCAAAGTTCCATGATGTCGTTGGAAATCTGTTCAATCTCGTCGATCAGACTTTCATCTTTTGTTTCTTTGAAAATTCTGGTCTTTTTATGGATTTCCTCCACCATGCGGCGTGTAGTCTGGAACTTGCTGATCAAATGTAGCTTGTCTTCGTACGCGCTTAAGGTTTTGTCACAGCGCTTGATGAGGTCGTGAACACCCTGACGGCTGATCCCGTTCTCTTCTGCAATCTCGCTTAAGGACATATCGTTGTATACCACATCCTCGTAGATGCTGCGCTGATGCTCTGTGAGCAGTTCTCCATAAAAATCATAAAGCAAACTTTGTTTTACAATGCTTTCCATAACATCACCTTGGCTATCATACACGAAAGGCGCTTTGCTGTCAAGTATTTTTTCTTGACACTTGCAAAAATTTTTGTTTTCTTTTTTATACACCGACTTTCGGGCAGATATCCGCCAGGCAGCAGCGGTCACAGTAGGGCTTGGTGCGGGCCGTACAGACTTCTCTTCCATGCCATACCAGGCGATGACAGAAATCACTGCCTTCCTCCGGCGGCACCAGCTTCCAGAGTTCCATCTCTACTTTCTTTGGCTCCTTGATACCGTCCACCAGTCCCATGCGGTTCACCAGGCGGATGCAGTGGGTATCGGTGACAATGGCTGGTTTTCCAAACACGTCACCCATGATCAGATTGGCACTCTTTCTTCCCACGCCCGGCAGTTTTAACAGGGCATCGAAATCATCTGGCACCTTACTGCCGTACTCATCCCGCAGCATCTTCATGCAGGCGCTGATGTCCCGGGCCTTGCTCTTGCCCAGGCCGCAGGGCTTAACGATTTCCTCAATCTCTTCCACCGGAGCCTCTGCCAGAGCATCCACATCTGGGAATTTCTCGTAGAGGGCCGGAACCACCTTATTTACCCGCTCGTCAGTGCACTGAGCCGCCAGGCGCACACTCACCAGAAGCTTCCACGCCTCCTCGTAGTCCAGCGTACAGTCCGCATCCGGGTAAGCTTCCTTCAGTCTCCGGATGATTTCCAGAGTCTTTTGTTTTTTTGTCATGTTGTTTATCCTCACTATTCATTGCGAGAGCAGGGCTGTTGCAGAACAGGGGCCAGAGCTTTCCGCATATCAGGTTGTACGCATCTTGAACACGCATGTCCGAATGTGACGGATGCAACCCGACACAGGCGAACATGTGTAAGTGAAAGCAAACGAACAACGATATGTGAAAGCGTCGGACCCTATTTTGCTACAGCCCTGCAACATTTACTCGTTAGACTTACGATTAATAAATTCTGTCCGGATTTTCGAATACACAAATTTCTGGCTATGGTACAGTCCGTAATATCCACTCAGGGTAAAGCACACTGCCACCGCAATGGAATAATACGGCATGGCCGAAAATCCAAACAGTTCAAAGGCCATGAACATGGTGGATACCGGGCAGTTGGTCACGCTGACAAACAGGCAGGCCATACCGGCAGAAGCGCAAAGCCCTACGGGAAGCCCGGTCACAAGTGCCACGGCATAACCGAAGGCCGCGCCCACAGTCAGAGTCGGCACGATCTCACCACCCTTAAAGCCTGCGCCCAGGGCCACGCCGGTAAACAGGATCTTTAACAGGAAGGCATACACCGGAATGGCTTCTCCCTCAAATACCCGCTCAATGATCTGCGCACCGCTGCCATTGTACAGGCGGGAGGGGAACAGCAGAGTCAGACCGATAAAGATCACGGCACCTGCCACAACCCGCAGATAGGGGTTCGGGAAATATTTCCGGTAAAAATGACCGCACTGATGCAGACTGACGCATAAGAAAATCCCTACGCAGGCGCACAGGATTCCCAGAAGCACCGCAAAGGCTGCTCCGGAAAGTCCAAACTCCGGTACTGCGCCGATGTCATAATGCTCCGGCACAAGACCCAGTTTTCCGGAAATTGCCGCGCCCAGAAAGGAAGCAAACAGGCACGGAACCAGCGCCGCATAATACATGACGCCGATGCTGATGACCTCCATGGCAAACACGCCGGCAGCCAGCGGTGTTCCAAACAGCGCCGCAAACCCGGCGCTCATACCGCACATGATAGCAATCTTCCGGTCCTTCTCATCGAGGTGGATTGCCTTTCCGATCACGTTACCTAGGCTTCCGCCAAGCTGCAGTGCTGCTCCCTCTCTTCCGGCAGAAGCGGAAACCGCATGGCTTAACAACGTGGAAATGAAGATCAGGGGGGCTGTAGCCGCCGTCACATCTTCTCCCGCGGAAATGGACTCGATGACCATATCCGTTCCCTTGTTTTTCTCCTCATGGGATACCCGGTACAGCCACACGATGGCAAGACCCGCAAAGGGCGCCAGAAACAGCGTCCAGCCATGGCCCTTCCAGAAGGAAGTGACCAGCTGGATGCCGTGGCCGAACAGCGTACCCACAAGCCCGACAATGACACCAGTCACCAGGGAGATTCCTGTCCATTTCAGGAAGTAATGGATGTTCTGGCGCAGCGGTTTTAATTTTTCATCTGTAGTTATACTATTCATACTTCATCCCCGCTCCAGATCAGTCGCTGTAGGTACCTTTGGACTTCACCAGCTTTGGACGGTAGCCTGCATCATTTAACGCCTGCACGATGCGGTTCTTATGCTCAGTTCCCTCAGCCTCCAGGGTAATGCGAAGCTCTACAGCCGCATTGCGGTTGATGCTGATAAACTGGTTATGCTCCAGCTTGATGACGTTGCCGCGCTGCTCTGCCAGCAGGGAAGAAACCTTTGCCAGCTCGCCTGGCTTGTCCGGAAGCAGTACGGATACGGTAAAGATACGGTCTCTCTGGATCAGGCCATGCTGTACTACGGAAGACATGGTGATGACGTCCATGTTGCCGCCGCTTAAGATGGAAACGATCTTCTTTTTCTGTACGTTTAAGTGTTTTAATGCTGCTACAGTTAACAGGCCGGAGTTCTCCACGATCATCTTGTGATTCTCTACCATGTCGAGGAATGCTACGATCAGTTCAGAATCCTCTACGGTGATGATCTCATCCACGTTTTTCTGGATGTACGGGAACAGTTTCTCGCCCGGACGTTTTACTGCAGTACCATCTGCGATGGTGTTCACAGCCGGAAGGGTCAGCACATGGCCTGCCTTTAAGGACTCCTGCATGCAGTTTGCACCAGCCGGCTCTACGCCGATGACTTTGATCTTCGGATTTAAGAGTTTTGCCAGAGTGGAAACGCCGGTACAGAGTCCGCCGCCGCCGATCGGAACCAGGATATAATCTACCGTCGGCAGTTCCTTGATGATCTCCATAGCAATGGTTCCCTGACCGGTTGCCACATCCAGGTCGTTGAACGGATGCACGAAGGTGTAGCCGTGCTCTGCTGCCAGCTCATAAGCGTGGTCGCATGCCTCATCGAACACATCTCCGTACAGCACAACCTCAGCGCCATAGCTTCTGGTGCGGTTCACCTTCATAAGCGGAGTGGTGGTCGGCATCACGATGGTAGCCGGAATGCCTGCCAGCTTCGCCGCGTAAGCCACGCCCTGGGCATGGTTTCCTGCGGATGCGGTGATCAGGCCGCGCTGCTTCTCTTCTTCGGTCAGTGTGCTGATCTTATAGTAAGCGCCGCGCACCTTGTAAGCGCCGGTGTACTGCATGTTCTCCGGTTTGAAGTAAACCTTGTTGCCGGTTGCAGCGGAAAAATACTCACTGTAAACCAGCTTGGTCTCCTGGGTTACCTTCTTGACCTCCTCGGAAGCCTCCTCGAATTTTTCGAGGGTTAAGCCCTCTTCCTTCTCTTCTTCTAATACCTGCTCTTTTGCCATGTCTGTATTCTCCTTTTGTCTGATATGGTATATGACTGTATTGCTTTTTTAATCTTTCTTGACGTCAAATAAAGCTGTCACGAAATCCTGGGAATTGAACTTCTGAAGATCGTCAATCTTCTCTCCCACACCCACGTATTTCACCGGAATGCCAAGCTCGGACTGGATTGCCACGGCAATGCCGCCCTTCGCGGTTCCATCCAGTTTTGTCAGGATAATGCCGGTGATATCGGCAACCTCCATAAACTGTTTCGCCTGGGCCATCGCGTTCTGTCCGGTCGTACCATCCAGGACCACCAGGGTCTCACGGTAAGCGTCCGGGTATTCCTTGTCGATGATGCGGTTGATTTTCTTTAACTCTTCCATCAGGTTTTTCTTGTTGTGCAGACGGCCTGCGGTATCGCAGATCAGCACATCGGCCTGACGGGATTTGGCTGCTGCCACCGCGTCATAGATGACGGCTGCCGGGTCAGAGCCCTCCTGCTGCGCAATGATCTCCACACCGGCGCGGTTTGCCCACTCGGTCAGCTGCTCAATGGCTGCCGCCCGGAAGGTGTCCGCTGCTGCCAGAATGACCTTCTTGCCCTCATCCTTTAACTGGCCTGCCAGCTTGCCCACGGAAGTAGTCTTGCCGACGCCATTGACACCAATCACTAAAACGACGGATTTGCGGTTCTCAAACTCGTAGGCATTCTCGCCCAGATCCATCTGTTCCCGGATGGAATCGATCAGGAGCTGTTTGCACTCGGACGGCTCCTTGATATGCTGTTCCTTTACCTTTTTCCGTAAATCTTCCAGCACGGACATGGTGGTCTGGATGCCCAGATCGCCCATGATGAGGGTCTCTTCCAGTTCCTCATAAAAATCCTCGTCAATGGCAGAAAAACCACTGAAGATGGAATCCATGCCGGAGACGATGTTTTCTCTTGTTTTGTTTAAGCCCTCAACCAGACGGCTGAAAAAGCCTTTTTTCTTTTCTTCCACTAGATAGCAAGCCTCCTTATGTTTCTATGCAAAGCCGGCTGCCCGGCCTGTTGCTGTTCACGCTGCCGCGTTCTCCGCATGCGATTCGAACGCATTACGCGTCTAACTGGTCCTCGATCAGGTTGACCGATACCAGAGTCGACACACCCTTCTCCTGCATGGTAATACCATACAGCCGGTCCGACGCCACCATGGTGCCTCGCCGATGGGTGATGACAATAAACTGCGTGTTCTTCGTCAGTTTATGTAAGTATCCCGCATAGCGGTCTACGTTGGAATCATCCAGCGCCGCCTCGATCTCATCCAACAGACAGAAGGGAGACGGTTTTAAGTTCTGGATGGCAAACAGCAGCGAAATGGCTGTCAGCGCCTTCTCGCCACCGGAAAGCTGCATCATGTTCTGCAGTTTCTTGCCCGGCGGCTGGGCGATGATCTGAATGCCCGCCTCCAGAATATCTTCCTCCTCCTGCAGGGATAACGTACCATGGCCGCCTCCGAAGAGTTCCTTGAACACCCGGTCAAATTCCTTGCGGATTTCCTGGAACTTTTCTTCAAACTGGCGCCGCATGCCGGTATCCAGTTCCTCAATGATGCCCTGCAGGGTGGCTTCTGCCTCCACCAGGTCATCGTGCTGGGTCTTCATAAACTCATACCGCTCGGAAATCTCTTTATAATCCTCGATGGCGTTGACGTTGACGCTGCCCAGGGCACGGATGGAAGACTTCAATTCTTCGATCCGCTTTCGCACCTCAGTGAGGGATAATTCCTCTGTACTTCGAAGCTCTTTCGCCGCCCCCGGCGTCAGTTCGTATTCGTTCCACAGGTAAGCAATCTGGCTTTCCCACCGCTCCTCCAGCTTTTCTCGCTGGCTCTGCAGGCGGAACAGGTCTTTGTCCAGGCGGCCGATGCGGCCGGATAAATCTTCCCGTTTTCCAAAGAAAGACTTCTGCTGGCCGGACTTTTCTTCCTTCAAAGCTGCCTGGTTCTCAATCTCTGCGGCAATCTTCTGTTTTTCTTCCTCCGCGTGAAGGATCAGATCCAGCAGGTTCGCGATCTCCCGGTTCTTCTCCTCAATGACAGAACCGGAATCCGTGCCATGACTCTGAAGCTCCGCCTGTTCTTCTTTTAATGTCTGGATTTCCTGCTCTACACGGTGAATATTTTCTTTTACAAAATCCACCCGCTGTTTTAAATTCGCTGCTTCCAGGCGGATGGTTTCCAGGGCTTTCGCCTTTTCCTCCCGGACCTTCTTCTGGGTCTCCAGTTCGCCGGACACGCGTTCCATCCGTGTCTGTTCCTGGTCACTGTCCTTTTTCAGGACATCCCGCTCCAGGGCAAGTTTCTTTCTTCCAGCCTCAATCTCGCTGATCTGGCTTTCCAGCTGGCTGTTTTCCAGCGCAAGATCCTGATAGGAATCACGAATCTCCTCCCGCTTGTCCTCCAGCTGGCTGACGCTCATCTGCCGGGTGTTGGCCTGGAGGGATACCTGGTGATGTTCCTCTTTCAGGCTTTCCAGCTCTTCCTTCTTCTGCTGGGCCAGGCCTTCATTCATGGTCAGCTCTTCCTGCAAACGGTCCGAAGCCTTCAGCGCCTTCTGGCATGCCGCCTCCAGTTCCTCCAGTTCGCGTTTCCGTCCCAGAAGATTACTGGAGTTCTTGAAGGCACCACCTGTCATGGATCCGCCCGCGCTGAAGAGCTCACCCTCCAGCGTTACGATTCGCAGGGAATATTTGAATTTTCTTGCCAGGGCAATGGCATGGTCGATGGTATCTGCCACCACCACACGCCCCAGCAGATATTTGGCAAGGACCTGATATTCCTTCTCCACATGGACCAGATCGCTGGCCAGGCCAATCACGCCCGGCTCCCTCAGAGCTTCCGGTCTGGAGAATCCGCCGCCCTGCCCAATGCTCGTTAATGGCAGGAAGGTCACTCGTCCATAGCGGTTCTTCTTTAAATACTCAATGAGCTGCTTGGCGGTCTGCTCGGAATCCGTCACCACGTTCTGGATGCTTCCGCCCAGAGCCGTCTCAATGGCAGTCTCATACTTTTTCTCGGTGGTGATCAGATCCGCCACCACGCCCCGGATGCCATGCACCCGGTCCCGCACCTCCATGACCCGGCGGATGCTTCCGCCGTAGCCCTCATAGCGCTCTGCCAGGTTCTTTAAGGATTCCAGCTTCGTGTACGCGGTACGGTACTCCTGCTGCTTTTCATTTAAGGAACGAGTGATCCGCCGTACTTCCGCTTCATACTGGGTGAACTGGCTCTCGCACTCCGTCTGGGACAGCTCCAGTGTTTCCAGACGGGCCGTTGTCTCTGCCAGCCTTTTGCGTTCAGTGTCCAGCTGTTCATCCTGTACGGACTCATCACTCTTAAATTTCAGAAGCTTCTGGCAGACCTCCGAACGGCGCACCTGCACCTGCTCCAGCATGGCTTCAAAACGCTGGTCTTGGGCGTGAATGGAAGCACTCTCATTCATGCCATTCATCATTCTGGTTCTGGCATCCTCAATCTGCTGCTCCATGAGCATCAGCTTTTCATCCAGCGCCATCAGCTCAGCTTCCGCAGCTTCCTGGCTGCTCTTGCTGGTGCCTTCCGCCTCCGTGATGCCCGCGTTATCTGCCTGGTACTGCCGGATCTGATTCTCCTTTTCCTCCAGGGAATGCCCAATGGACTCAATTCGGGAGCGGATGTGCTCCGCGTTCATCTTCTCGGTGTTGATCTGTTCTTTTAAAACGTTGATCTGGCCTTCCAGATTGCCTTTAAGCATCTCGGCCTGGTTCATCTGGGTCCGCTTTTCCGTTAACTGGCTGTCCAGCTCTGCGACTTCCTGCTCCAGCGTTTCGTAGGCTGCCTTCAAATGTTCCGATTCCGCGTTCGCGTCCTGCAGGTCTCCGGAAACAATGGACTCGCGTTTGCTGATTTCCTGCAGCTGCTTTCCGTTTTCTTCCGATTCCATCAAAAACAGGTTTACATCACAGGTTTTTAATTCTTCCCGCAAGGCCAGATATTTTTTTGCTGTTTCCGACTGTCTGGCTAACGGTCCTACCTGTTTTTCCAGTTCGGAGAGAATGTCGCTCACGCGGACCAGGTTCTGTTTCTCATCTTCCAGCTTTTTCTGGGCAATGGCCTTGCGGCGCTTGAATTTGACAATACCAGCTGCCTCATCAAACAGTTCCCGGCGTTCTTCCGGCTTTCCGCTTAAAATCTTGTCGATCTGGCCCTGTCCGATAATGGAATAACCTTCCTTACCGATACCGGTATCATAAAACAGCTCGCTGATATCTTTCAAACGGCAGGTACTTCCGTTGATCTTGTACTCACTCTCGCCGGAGCGGTACAGACGCCGGGACACCGTCACCTCATCGTAATCAATGGCAAGCTGATGATCGGAGTTGTCCAGCGTGATGGCCACATAGGCAAAGCCCTGAGGTTTTCGCAGCTCGGTGCCCGCAAAGATGACATCCTGCATGGAACCGCCTCGCAGCTGTTTGGCCCGCTGCTCACCGAGTACCCAGCGCACCGCGTCAGCAACATTGCTCTTGCCGCTTCCGTTCGGTCCCACAATGCCGGTAATGCCATTGTGGAACTCAAACAGAATCTTGTTGGCAAAGGATTTGAATCCCTGTATCTCAATGCTCTTTAAATACATTCTTTCCCTCTCAGTTTCAAAATGCCGTGGTAAGCGGCCACAGCCTCCGCTGCCTTCTTGGTTCCGCCGGTTCCGCGGCCCAGTTCCTCGCCGCCGGATAACGCCCGTACCTCAAAGACCTTATGATGATCCGGTCCCTCTTCCCGCAGGATCTCGTATTCCAGATGTGCCCCTGCAGTTGCCTGGATCATCTCCTGCAGAATAGTCTTGCTATCGTAAAAGAGCTGCTTGTGCTCGATATCATTCAGAACAAAGCGGTGAATGAACTCTTTTGCATTAGCAAAACCACCATCCAGATAAATGGAGCCGATGAGTGCCTCCATGGCATCCGAAACTACAGAGTTGCGCTCTCTTCCGCCGGTTGCTTCCTCACCCTTTCCCAGGAGCAGATAGCTTCCCAGTTCCAGATCTGCCGCGCAGTAGGCCAGTGTCGGCTCGCATACCAGACTGGCACGGATCTTGGAGAGTTCTCCTTCCGGTTTCTCCGGGTATTTATGGTACAGAAAATCACTGGAAACCACTTCCAGAACCGCGTCTCCCAAAAACTCCAGACGCTCGTTGCAGACTGCCTTGTCCTTCTTATGCTCATTGGCATAGGAACTGTGGGTCAGGGCACGGTGGAACAGATCTTTATCTTTGAACGTATAGCCGCACCGCCGCTCCAGTTCGTTTAAATCACGATTCATCTACGTTAACACTCCTTATGCTTCTTCATTTATGCGTGCAGAATCTCCGCGCGTATATATTATGGGAAAGGGGCGCGCAAGGAATGCACAGCCCCTTTCTTTATTTCTTTGTAACTGTTCAATACCTTCGCAGTCACATTTCTTTCATACTGTTTTCAGTTCCGGCTTAGTTCAGCGCGTTCTTGATCTGCTCGATGGCATCGGAAACGCTGACGATCTGCTCAGCAACCTCAGTCGGGATCTCGATATCAAACTCTTCCTCGATGCCCATGATGATCTGGAAGATATCCAGGGAATCTGCGCCAAGATCTTCTACGAAGGTGGTCTCCATGGTGATCTCGTCCGGCTCAATGTTTAATACCTCTGCGATGATGTTCTGTAACTTCTCAAATTCCATAATTTCCTCTCCTAACTTTTCTTTCTTATTTTGTAACTGCCCGAAGCCCGGGCCGTTTACTTACGGATTTTGCTGTGAACTGGCAGGTTTCGCTGCAATTCTTATGCTTCTGCCTTCTTTTCGCTCTGTGCCTGGCTGTCCAGGCATTCTTTGATTTTTTCGTTGATCTTCTGCTCTTTGAAGGTCACACACTGGATGATGGAGTTGCAGACCTCGGTGGCCTTGGAGCTTCCGTGGGTCTTAACCACAAGACCCTTCAGACCCAGCATCGGCGCACCGCCATACTGGCTGGCGTCAAATGCCTTTAAAGTCTCCTTCAGCGCCGGTTTTACCAGCAGAGCTCCGATCTTGCTGCGCAGGGAACTCATCATGCCCTTCTTCACCATGGAGATCAGTGCTGCGCCGGTGCCCTCGTAAAGCTTTAAGATGACATTACCTGTGAAGGCCTCACAGACGATGACATCGGCTCCGCCGTGGGGAATTTCCCGGGCTTCAATGCTTCCTGTAAAGTTGATGTCTTTGCATTCCTTTAAGAGCGGGAAGGTTTCCTTCACCAGGGCATTGCCCTTCTCCTCTTCTGCACCGATGTTTACGATGCCGACTCTCGGCTTGCTAATACCTATTACATGTTCCATATAAATAGAACCCATGCGCGCGAACTGGACCAGATGGGATGGACGGGAATCTACGTTAGCCCCGCAGTCAAGCAGCAGGGATACGCCCTTCTCCGTAGGAATCAGCGCGCCAAAGGGCGGCCGCTCCACACCTTTGATGCGTCCCACCAGCACCTGTCCGCCTACCAGGACTGCTCCTGAACTGCCTGCTGACACGAACGCGTCTGCCTCGCCGTTCTTTACCAGGTTCATTCCCACTACAATGGAAGAATCCTTCTTTCTCCGAATCGCGTTCACCGGCGGCTCTTCGGTCTCAATCACTTCCGAAGCCTGAACCAGTGTGATCTGCTCCTTCGGATATGTGTGGGAGGCAAGCTCTTTTTGCACTGCCTCTTCCTGTCCGACTAACAGAATGTGGATGTCGCTCCGCTTATTTACAGCCTGAACGGCTCCCTTTACAATCTCGCCCGGGGCGTTGTCACCGCCCATAGCGTCAACAGCTACATTAATCATAGAGTATCTCCTTTTCGGCCTGTGCCGTTTCAATCCATTTCGTAATTAAATATACTAGATTCCATTCTATAAATCAATATGATTTTTTGGAAAGTACACGCACGAAAAAAGGAGCCAGACGATTACTCGCCTGACTCCTTTCAAAGCCATTTCTAATTAGTCCTCAACAGAAACGATCTCTTTCTTGTTGTAAGAACCACAAGCCTTGCAGACTCTGTGAGGCATCATCAGAGCGCCGCACTTGCTGCACTTTACTAAATTCATAGCGCTCATTTTCCAGTTAGCTCTACGTTTGTCACGTCTTGCTTTGGAAGATTTATTCTTTGGGCAGATAGACATGGTTTACACCTCCTTAAACTTTTGAAATAAATCCTGGATTACTGACATTCTTGGGTCAGGCGAACTCCGGTCACAGGAACATTCCGTGTGATTAAGGTTCGCACCACATCTATTGCAAATTCCTTTGCAGTCTTCCCTGCATAATACCTTCATAGGCAGATTAAGCAATAGTTCGTTACTGAGCAACCGGTCTACATCCAGATTATAGCCGCTTACATAGGGCTGTTCATCGAGATCTTCTGTACGCTCGCTTTCGGTCTTTGACATATCCAGTTCTTCGTCGAATTCCAGATTAAAAGGAATATCGACCGGTTCTAAGCATCTGTCGCATGGCATCTGCAAAGTTACCTCTGCACTGCCGGTGAGAAGAAGCTTCTTGTCCCCAAGATTACGGACATGCAGCTGTACCGGACTGCGTGATACGATGTCATATGCATCCTTGCTGGTGCAAAGCTGGTTCATGTCGATATCGCACGTATAGTCTTTCTCTTTTCCGTCTACGGAAAACAGCTCTGTTAAATTAATAAGCATATTAGTCTCCTAATACGCACCTGTGTAATTATACACAGGTGCGCCGGCTTTGTCAACAAATATTTTAATTTTTTCCAAAAACTGATTTTTGAGGATTAAGCCTCTACCAGTCTCTTGGTCTCTCTTGCGATTGCAAGCTCCTCGTTGGTCGGGATCAGCATTACTTTGACTTTGGAATCTGCTGCGGAAATAACAGCGTTCTTTCCTCTTACATCGTTAGCCTGATCGTCGATCTTCACGCCAAGGTAACCTAAGTACTCGCAGATAGCTTTTCTGCTTGCCTTGTCGTTCTCACCAACACCAGCGGTAAATGCGATTGCATCTACGCCGTTCATAGCTGCGGTGTAAGCGCCGATGTATTTTGCTACACGGTAAACGAATGCATCCAGAGCTACTGCTGCTAAGTGGTTGCCCTCTTCTTTTGCCTTCTCGATATCACGGAAGTCGCTGGAGATGCCGCCGCTCATGCCGAGTACGCCGGACTTCTTATTGAGGATGTTTAATACCTCGTTAACGTCCTTGCCCTCTTTGTTGCAGATGAACTGAACAACAGCCGGATCGATGTCACCACTTCTGGTACCCATGATCAGACCCTCAAGAGGAGTAAGACCCATACTGGTATCTACGCACTTGCCGCCGATGGAAGCAGATACGCTTGCACCGTTGCCTAAGTGGCAGACGATAACCTTTGCGTTCTCCGGATCCAGTCCGCCGAACTTGATAGCCTCGCCGGATACGAACATATGGCTGGTGCCGTGGAAGCCGTAACGACGGATGCTGTATTTCTCATAGTACTCGTGCGGGATTGCGTACAGGTAAGCCTTCTCCGGCATAGCCATACCGAAACCGGTATCCCATACTGCTACGTTTGGCTTGCCCGGCATTGCTGCCTCGGCTGCCTCGATACCCATTAAGTTAGCCGGGTTGTGCAGCGGTCCCAGATCGAAGCACTCGCGGATTACTTTCTTAACGTCATCGTTTACAATGATGGACTCGCTGTACTTGGTACCAGCGTGCAGTACGCGGTGACCGATTGCTGCGATCTCATCAGTGCTCTTGATTACGCCGTGCTCAGCGTCCTGAAGAGCGTCCATAACCATCTCGATTGCTACGGTGTGGTTCGGCATGTCTTTCTCTACGACATATTTGTCCTTGCCAGCCGGCTGATGGGTCAGTTTGGAGCCCTCGATACCGATTCTCTCGCACAGACCTTTTGCGATTACGCTCTCATCGGTCATGTCGATCAGCTGATACTTTAAGGAAGAGCTTCCGCAGTTGATAACTAAAATCTTCATAATGTGATATTCTCCTATAATAACTGAACTAAATTACTGATTCTGGCACTGTACAGCAGTGATTGCAACAACGCCTACAATATCCTCAGCAGAGCAGCCTCTGGACAGATCGTTAACCGGTTTTGCGATACCCTGGCACATCGGGCCGTAAGCCTCTGCCTTGCCAAGTCTCTGAACCAGCTTGTAGCCGATGTTTCCTGCATCCAGATCCGGGAATACCAGAACGTTTGCGTGACCTGCAACCTTGCTGTCCGGAGCTTTGGAAGCGCCAACTTCCGGAACGATTGCTGCGTCAAGCTGAAGCTCACCGTCCAGTGCAAGCTCCGGAGCCATCTCCTTAGCCAGCTTGGTAGCCTCAACGACTTTGTCAACATCAGCATGCTTTGCGGAACCCTTGGAAGAATGGGACAGCATAGCAACTTTCGGCTCCTCGCCGGTCAGCATCTTGAAGCTCTCTGCAGAAGATACTGCGATTGCAGCCAGCTCTTCCGGATTCGGATTCTGGTTCAGGCCGCAGTCTGCGAATACGAAGGTACCGTTGCTGCCAAGATCGCAGTCCGGAACTTCCATTAAGAAGAATGCGGATACCAGCTTGGTGCCCGGTTTGGTCTTGATCACCTGCAGGCACGGACGAAGTGTGTTTGCGGTAGAATGGCATGCGCCGGAAACCATACCGTCAGCATCGCCGTTCTTGATCATAAGGCAGCCATAGTAAGCGTAGTCGCTTAAGATGGTCTCTTTTGCTTTCTCAGGAGTCATGCCTTTGGACTTTCTCAGCTCAACGAACAGGTCGATATACTCCTGTGTTTTCTCGTAAGTCTGTGGATTGATGATCGTAGCACCGGATACATCCAGTCCCTCACTGTGAGCGCCGATATCTTCCGGAGTACCGATGATAACAAGATTTGCAAGGTCCTCTTTCAGAATTTTCTCTGCAGCGACCCAGGTTCTGCGGTCCATGGACTCAGGCAGTACGATTGTTTTTTTATCTGCCTTTGCTTTGGCTTTGATTACATCAATAAATCCCATAATAATACCCCTTTCATGATTTAATGCATATAGCCTTATTATATACGGACTAAAAAGCAAAAGACAAGCTGTATTTTGTATTTTTTTGCACTTTTTGTAAAACAAGCATTTCTGGAAAACAAAAAAGGTACAGATCCGGAAACCATGCGCACGCATGTTCCGGACTGCACCTCCTGTTCTTTTTCATACTGTTTTTGTTACGTTTCTTATGCCAGTGCTTCGAAAATCAGTTTGCCGACAACAGAACCGCCATCCAGTTTTCGCCATACCCATGAAAGCAAAGCTGATGATGGTTCCCAGACTGGACGGTGCTGCCTCATTGCCTGTTTTATGGTATATATTTCTTCCTATTATTTATGAAAGCAAAGTTTGCAGGTTGCGCATCCCTTTGCGATGGTGTCGGTCAGATCCAGAGTGAGCCCCATTTCCTCTGCGATGCCGCGGTCACCATCCATTGCAATGTCACATAACAGTGCACAGGTCTCATCGTCAAAGCCCTGTTTCTTCCATGCATTTAACAGTGCACAATAGTGGAAATCTACCGGTACTTCAGAATCGGTTACTTCGTGTACGTCCATCTCGAAGGTCTTCTGACCAAGCTCTCCGAGGAATACGCCTGCGAATTTTTTACCGTCGTTGGAACCGCCGCATGCCTCTTTGTATCCTTTGCCGTGGAAGTTACCACAACGGCGGATTGCTCTGCGGAATGCCGGTTCCGGATCGATTCCGTCTTTTCTTAATTCATCAAAGATCAGACCCATCCAGGTTGCGCGGTGCTCAATGGCTGCGCGGTTGATGTTTACCTCAACATCGTTTGTGAGTTTTGCCTCATTCTTAATCATTTCTTAAACTCCTCTCTCCGCCTGTCTAATCTGACAAGCTATTGATTAACTCCCGTAATCTAATCATATCAGTTTTTATGCGAATGTCAATACCATTCTTTGTTTATTTTTTATATTATTCTCATTTATGTTACCGTTTTTTATCATTTTTATAGAAACATTTATTTTTTATCGACTTTTTGCACATCTATCGCCCAATTTTCGTTTTTCAATCGTGCTAATCTCCCATTAATTTTACTTGCTTTTTTCGGTTTCTCACTATATACTTAATTTAAAATAAACATTTTTGATAGCACAACATAGAAAGTAGGGTTTAACTAGTATGACCAATTCAGTCACTATGACCAACAATAATTCCAATTTAAAAGAATATATCCACGATCAGATTTTAAAAGATGTCATTGAAGGAACTTTACAGCCCAATATGATCCTCCATGAGAAAAAACTCATGGAGCAGTATGGCGTCAGCCGTTCTCCTGTACGGGAAGCCCTGATCCAGCTCTGCAGCGAAAGTATCCTCTGCAATTATCCCAAACGCGGATACGAAGTCTCCACCATCAGCGAGAAAGAGATCCAGGATATCGTGCAATTCCGCATTGCGGTAGAATGCACCTTTCTCATGCAGTACGGTCCCAGCATCACAGACGAAACTCTGCAGAAGTTGGAGGAACACATCGCCGAGCACGCGGCACTTCAGGTCAACGGCCTGACTGCCCTGCAGTACTGGACTGCCAACATGAGATTCCATCTTCTGCTCTTTTCCAGCTATGACAATACCTACACTTACCAGAAGCTCAAAGACGCACTGACAATCCAGACCCGTTTCTACGCCCAGAAGCGTTCCCAGAGATGGCAGAGCCCCGTATTCACTGAACGGGATGTCCTGCACCGGGCAATTCTGGATTACCTGAAACAGAAAAATTACACCATGGCCTCCAGCATTCTTAAAGCGGATATCGAGGACCGCTCTACCGTCTAGGCAGCTTTTGTTTCAATTTTCACAGCAAAATGCACCGGGTTCTGCACCGGTGCATTTTTCTGTCTGAGCAGAATTCTTTATGTCATTCTCTCTTTTAACGTTCCCATATACTGTTCAAATACTGCAAATGTAATGATTGTGGTCAGTGGATTTGACACAGCCTCTGCCGCATAGATTCCCCAGACACCGATAAAATGCGGCAGAATCAAAGCCAGCGGCACCAGAATCAGTACCTTTCTCATAATTCCGAATAAGAAAGAATACCAGGTATTGCCCATGGCCACAAAGGCATTCTGGTTGATCATCTGAAATCCCAGGACCAGAACGGTGGAAAACATAATCCGCATGGTCTTTTTGGTCAGCAGGATCAGTTCCGGATTGCTCGAAAACATTCCGCAGACGGCTTCCGGAAAAAACACCAGCGCTGCCCACATCAAAGTCGCGCATCCCATACTTAAGATCCGCGCGTAGTGAATGGTCTGCCGGATCCGAGAATAATTCTCCGCGCCGTAATTATAGCTGAGCAGCGGCTGGGCCCCAGTCACAATACCAAGAAGCGGCATGAAAAATACCTGGCTTGCGCTGCTTAAGATTGCCATGGAGGCAAGGTGCAGATTTGCCTGGTCTCCGCCATAGGTCAGGAGCAGTCGGTTGAGCAGGATCACTACAATGGATTCGTTGATGCGGAAGGTGCAGGGCGAGATTCCCAGTGCGCAGGTAGACACCAGAATCTGGCGGTCCGGCTTCATATCTTCCACACAAATACGGATTCCCGACTTTTCCGATGAAAGGAAATGAACAATCCACACACAGGAAATAAACTGGGCCGTCACCGTTGCGATGGCTGCTCCGCGCACTCCCATGTGAAGCACGTAGATCAGAATCGGATCCAGAATGATATTTACTACAGCTCCGATCACCACCGACATGGTTCCAACCACCGTATGGCCCTGGGTATTGATAAAGGGATTCAGGCCCAGCGCAAACTCCACAAAAACGGTTCCGAGCAGATAGATGGTCAGATACTGGAATGCATAAGGCAGAGTCTCAGCATCCGCGCCAAATAAAACCAGCAACGGTTTCAAAAAGACCAGGCAGACGGCCATCATGACCACGGAAATCGTAAACAGCAGCGTAATTGCATTGCACAGATATTTCTGTGCTTTTTTCTGATTGCCCTCCCCCAGGGCAATGGATGCCAGCGGCGCTCCGCCCATACCAGGCAGACAGCTGAAGGCAGAAATCAGCATCGTGATGGGAAATGTCAGGCCAATCCCGCTTAACGCAAGGGTTCCATCTCCCGGCATATGTCCGATGTACATGCGGTCCACGATGCTGTAAAGCGCATTGACCAGCTGGGCCGCTGTTGCCGGAATGGCCAGCCGGACCAGCAATGGCAGAATCTTCGCCTGTGCCAGCTGTTCGTTCATCGCATCTTTTGTTTTATTCATCTTCCCCCTCCTGATTGTCATACAAACATCTTTCCACTAATCATATCACACTTTTTGCAAAGTTCACTCGCCTTTTTCCATTTTTATTAATTTTGTATGTTTTTTCGTGTCTTTACGCGTATCGCTTATGCAGAATATCCGCTATTTTCTTGTGTGCCGCTGTCAAATGTGGTATGATTACTTTAACATAAAAATAAAAACCAGAGGAGGAATCTGTCATGGATCTTGGATTAACCGGAAAAACCGTCGTAGTCACCGGAGGCAGCAAGGGAATCGGATACGCTGCCGCGGAGGCATTCCTGAAAGAAGGCGCCAAAGTTGCCATCTGCGCACGCCACGAAGAAGAACTGAAAGAGGCCGCAAAAACCCTCTCCCAGTATGGTCCTGTGTACTATGAGGCCTTTGATGTTGTGGATGCGGAGTACAATTACCGTTTTGCAGAACACGTAAACCAGAAGTTTGGCAGCCTGGATGTCTGGGTCAACAATGTCGGTGTATCCGGCCCCAAGAAAGGAGACGAATACGATGATGAAGAAATTGATTTCATGACCGGAGTCTGTTTCAAATCCGTTGTCTACGGATGCCAGGCAGCATTCCGTTATATGAAAAAGCAGCATTCCGGAGCCATTGTCAATGTAAGCTCCCTTGCTGCCCGCTGTCCTTCCGCCGGACGCAGCACCCTGTATGGCCCGTTAAAATCCGCCATCAACAACCTGACCAATACCTTTGCGGGAGAATACTGTCCGTATAACGTGCGCGTCACCTGCATCATGCCGGGATTTACGCTAACGCCGGCAGTCAAACGGACCATCAGCCCAGAAGAACTGAACATGAATACCCAGGCCACTCTGCTGCGCAGGGCAGCGAATCCGGAAGAAATCGCCCGCCCTATCGTCTTTCTTGCCAGCAGCGCAGCCAGCTACATGACCGCCACCACCATTGAGGTTTCCGGCGGCCGCAGCATGACACTCAATCCATCCTTCGCTTACGACCGGCTTGCCGCAGAGCAGAAATAGCGGTATAATGTTCCTTTAACAGAAAGGAAGCAAAACGATGGATCCGATCAAAACCGCAGGCATCATTGCCGAATACAATCCGTTTCACAACGGCCACCAGTACCAAATAGAAGAAATCCGGCGCCAGACCGGAGCAGATTATATCATCGCAGCCATGAGCGGAGATTTTGTCCAGCGCGGAGAACCCGCCATCTTCGACAAATACACCCGCGCCCGCATGGCACTGTGCGGCGGCGCAGACCTGATTGTAGAGCTTCCTGCAGTGTTTGCCACTGCCAGCGCAGAAGACTTTGCCTCCTGCGGTGTAGCACTGCTTGACAGCCTCGGCACAGATATTTTGTGCTTCGGCAGCGAATCCGGGAATCCCACACACCTGCAGAAAGCCGCAGACATTCTGGGCGGGGAATCCCGGGAATGGCAGGACCTGCTGCAGGCATATCTGAAGCAGGGAGAGACCTACCCTTCCGCCAGAAGCCTTGCCGTGGCAGAGCTCACGAAAAACCCGGAGCTTTCCACACTGCTCGCTTCGCCCAACAACATCCTCGCGGTAGAATATCTCAAAGCGTTAAAAAAGCAGAAAAGTTCCATGGTTCCGGTTACCATCCAGAGAAAAGGGGCCGGATATCATGACACGAAATGTTCCGGTCCTTACGCCTCGGCATCTGCCATCCGCCTGCTTTTAAAGCAAAGCCCGGAATCCTTGCGGGAAGAACTTTGTAAGCAGATTCCGCCGGCCGCTTTCGACGCGCTGCAGAAAGAAGGCGCTCTTGCCGCTCCAGTGTTCCCGGATGACCTCACGGAACTCTTTCAGTTCCGGCTGCTTTCCGCCATCCATGAGCAGGAGGACCTCAGCCGCTTTGCGGATCTTTCGCCCGAACTTGCCTCAAGGCTCACCCGGCAGGTCCTGCAGTTTGCTCCCTTCAGTGAACAGATCCTGCAGTTAAAAACAAAGGGCTACACCTACACCCGGGTCAGCCGGGCCCTGCTGCATCTGCTCCTTGGCATTACCAAAGAGCAGACAAACCAGGCCAGAAGCCTGGGCTATGCGCCGTATGCCCGGATCCTGGGATTTAAAAAATCAGCGGGACCGCTGCTCTCCCGCATCCGCAGGCAGAGCCGTATCCCGCTGATCACCAAAACCGCAGATGCCGCAAAGATTCTCACGCCGGAAGCCATGAAGGTCCTGGAAACCGATTTTTACGTTTCCCATGTTTACCAGTCCCTTCTTGCGTCTCGTGGAAGACACATCCGCAACGAATACACAAAATCCGTCATAGTCCTGTGACCATGACGGATTTTTTCTTATATGATAGGAAATTGCGTCCTATCATACAAAAACGCTCCGCGAGGATGCGCACTCGGCGCAATGGCAGATGGTTGCTGAAGCAACCGCGCCTCGGCGCGAGAATCCGGCAAGCCGGATTCTTTTTCATTGTTTCTAACCCAGCAGTTCATACAGCGTCGGCTTAATCTGTAAGAAGTCCAGAATCTCTTGTATTTCCTTCTCGTTGTGCTTCGGTTTCCCCTCGTACACAGCCCGCAGAAGGATATTCTTCGGCGTGTGTTCCATATCGATAAACTCCAGGATCTGGGTACGGTAGCCCTGCTGCTCCAGAAGTTCCGCCCGCAGCGCATCGGTATACAGCGCTGCCATCCGCTCCTTAATCAGGCCGTAATGCAGCACCGGCTCCAGCAGATCATTCTTCATCTGCTTATTCAGCTCATGCTGGCAGCACGGGACGGAAAGGATCACTTTTGCGCCCCAGCGCACGGCCTTTTCCAGCGCGTAATCGGTCGCGGTATCGCAGGCGTGAAGGGTCACCACCATGTCCACATGGTCTACACCCTCATAGGAGGCAATGTCTCCATGATAAAACTGGAGCTTGTCATAGCCGTAATGCTCCGCCAGTTTACCGCAATGGCGGATAACATCCTTCTTTAAATCCAGGCCAATGATGCGGATCGGATATCCTTTCATCTCATGCAGGTAATAGTACATAGCGAAGGTCAGATACGACTTGCCGCAGCCGAAATCGATGATGACATTCTCCCGGGTCTTATCTAACTTCGGCAGGATATCCTCGATAAATTCCAGAAAACGGTTGATCTGCCGGAACTTGTCATAACGGCTTTTTACGATTTTTCCGTCCTGGGTCTGCACACCAAGATCCACCAGAAACGGCACGGCATGGCCTTCCGGGATCACGTAACGCTTCTGGCGGTTATGCTGCAGCTTTTCCCGCAGTTCTTCCGAAATCTGAGTTTCCGTCTTCGCCGCCTGAATCTTGGCAGGCGCGTGCTTCCTGACCTTTACGGTAGTTGTACCCTTCTTGCTGACCAGTACCGTGGCACTGCCCAGTTCTGACAGCACTTCCGCCTGCTTAAACACGCCGGAAAGCTGCTCTGTCAGATACGCTTTCAGCTCTCCGGCATTCAGATTCTTATGAAATGCCTGGGTTTTTGTAAATTCTTCTGCCTGAAAAACCAGTGCGCCCTTAATGAGCATAGGGCGCACTTTTACTTTCTGCAAAAGATCTTTTTCCACCGGATTGCTTAATACAATCTGGTTTAACTGTTCATTGATAAAATCGTCCAGCAAGGACGCTAAGGTTTCTTTTGCCATAATCTCTCTTTTTGCTTCTGCTTAGTTCTTGAAGCTGTGGATCGGAGCCGGGATACGGCCGCCGCGGGTCACAAACTTCTCGCAGGAATATTTGTTGACCGGAATAACCGGAGCATAGCCTAAAAGGCCGCCAAACTCTACGGTATCGCCTACAGTCTTTCCAATAACCGGAATCAGACGGACTGCCGTAGTCTTCTGGTTGATCATGCCAATGGCCGCTTCATCCGCGATGATACCGGAAATGGTGGTAGCCGGAGTATCGCCCGGAATGGCGATCATGTCAAGGCCAACGGAGCAGACACAGGTCATGGCTTCCAGCTTCTCAATGGTCAGGGCTCCAAGGGTTACCGCGTCGATCATGCCCTGGTCCTCACTGACCGGAATGAACGCGCCGCTTAAGCCGCCCACATAGGAAGATGCCATAACACCGCCCTTTTTCACCTGGTCATTCAGCATAGCCAGGGCTGCGGTGGTTCCCGGTGCGCCTACACGCTCCAGGCCAATCTCCTCCAGGATTTCTGCCACACTGTCGCCCACAGCCGGGGTCGGAGCCAGGGACAGGTCAATGATGCCAAACGGAACACCAAGGCGTTTGGAGGCTTCCTGGGCCACCAGCTGTCCGACACGGGTGATCTTGAAGGCAGTCTTCTTGATGGTCTCACAAAGTACCTCAAAGTTCTCGCCGCGGGCTTTTTCCAACGCTACCTTCACCACGCCAGGGCCGCTGACACCGACGTTGATGATGGCATCGGCCTCAGTCACACCGTGAAATGCTCCTGCCATGAATGGATTATCGTCCGGCGCGTTGCAGAATACCACCAGCTTTGCACAGCCCAGGGAATCATCTTCTTTGGTTGCTTCCGCGGTCTCCTTTACAATCTCACCCATCAGGCGGACTGCATCCATATTCAGGCCGGTTTTGGTGGAACCCACATTGATGGAGCTGCAGACGCGCTCAGTCTGAGCCAGCGCCTGCGGGATGGAGCGGATCAGGTTCTCCTCTGCCGGAGTCATGCCCTTGGAAACCAGGGCAGAATAGCCGCCGATAAAGTTTACGCCAACCTCTTTTGCCGCTTTATCCAGAGTTCTTGCAATGGTCACAAAATCCTCCGGCTTTTTGCAGGCACAGCCGCCCACCAGCGCAATCGGAGTAACAGAAATACGCTTATTTACGATTGGTACGCCAAAATCCCTTGCGATTTCCTCACCGGTCGATACCAGGTTCTTTGCGTATGTGGTGATTTTTTTGTAAATTTTTTCATTCAGGGCCTGCAGGTCATCATCGCAGCAGTCCAGAAGACTGATACCCATGGTAATGGTACGAACATCCAGCTTCTCATGTTCGATCATATTGTTGGTTTCAATTACTTCAAACATATTCAACATGGCTGTATCCTCTTTCCTTCTGTCTTTTGATTAAATACGGTG
Source organism: Ventrimonas faecis (assembly GCF_040096075.1). NCBI lineage: Bacteria > Bacillati > Bacillota > Clostridia > Lachnospirales > Lachnospiraceae > Ventrimonas > Ventrimonas faecis. The sequence goes on along the minus strand of NZ_JBBMFJ010000004.1, from coordinate 50,443 downwards.
CATTTTGGTGAAGATTTCCTCGCGCTGGCACTTAATGGCTACGCCGATCTCCTCGCCAACTGCTTCCAGTTCCGTTGCGATTTCATCAAAAGAACCCGTTGCATGTTCCATGTCTGCGATCATCATCATGTTAAAATAGTCCTGTACGATGGTCTGGGAGATATCCAGGATATTTACCTGTTTTCCTGCCAGATAAGTACATACCTTTGCGATGATTCCTACGGTGTCTTTTCCTACAACTGTGATAATTACCTTGCTCATGTGGCTATCCTCCATTTGTATAAAAGTATTTATGGTCTACAGATTGATAATCTGTGACATCTCATCCCGTTTTGCAACTTCAATCGGAAAATCCTTCGCCTTGTATGGCGTATCCCCCTGATCAATCTCGAAACGGACGGTCTCATAGGCCAGCGCTTCGTAATTGTTTTCCTTGCTCAAATGCCCCAGTAAAATGTGTTTTAATTTGTCATTCAGAATATAGTTCAAAAGGCGCCCCGCATTCTCATTAGACAAATGTCCATGGTCCCCTAAAATGCGGCGCTTTAAATAGTATGGATAAGGCCCTGTCTCCAGCATGTTGACATCGTGATTCGCCTCTAAAAGAAGCGCGTCCAGATTCTGGAGATGGTCAATGATGTACTGGTCAAAATGACCCATATCCGTTGCCACCGCCACGCTTTTATTCTCATAGCTGACCCGGTAAGCCACCGGATTGGCCGCGTCATGATGGATGGAAAACGGTTCCACGGTAAGATCCCCGATCTGAAAATCCGCATCCGGCAGAACCGGATGCAGAAGCTCCTTCGGATACTCCCCCAGTTTGGTGTTGGCAGCTACTTCTTCCAGAGTCTCTTTTGTTCCGTAAATCGGCACATGGTGCTTTCTGGCGAGAACGCCCAGCCCCTTGATATGATCGGAATGCTCATGGGTGATGACCACTCCGTCCAGCTCTGAGCCCTTCAGGCCAATCTCATTTAATCCCTGCTCAATACGCTTGTTGCTGATTCCGGCATCCACCAGGATGTGGGAATGGTCAGAGCCTACGTAAATGCAGTTTCCGCTGCTGCCACTGGCAATGCTTACTAATCTCATCTGTATGTTTCCTTTATACTTCTTCCGGACCGTTATCATAACCGGTCTTTTTCAGGATCTGCCGGATCTGCTGCCGGGATTCTTCCAGGCTGCCACTGTTATCAATGACAAAATCCGCCAGTTCCAGAAAGCGGCTCCGGTCCGCCTGGTTTTTCATGATATCCAGGCATTTTCCCCGGGAATAGCCGCGATTTTCCATCAGCCGCTGAATGCGGATCTCATCCTGCGTATCCACATAGAGCAGATACTGACAGACCTCCCGGCTGCGCTCATCAAAGAGTGCCGCCTCCACAACAATCAGGTCTGCGCTGCTTTCCCGGATCTGCCGTTTGATCTCATTCCAGGTAAGCGGATGGATCAGGGCGTTGACACGTTTTAACGCTTCCGGATTTCCAAAGATCCGCTCCGCGAAGCCCTTGCGGTCCAGCGTGCCGTCCTTCTGCAAAATCCCGGTGCCAAAGAGACTGACCAGGCCGGCCAGTCCCGGCTGACCGGGATCTTCCAGTTTCCGGGCCACAAGATCTGCCTGGATCATCTGCGCGCCGTAATCTTTTGAAAACAGCTCAAGGATCCGGCTTTTACCGGCTCCTACTCCGCCGGTGAGGCCAAGTACCATCATATTAGTTGCCCATCTTCTCTCTCATTTTGGTTTCATGCTGCTGCAGTAAGGATAACAGAAGCTGCTTGGAAATGCTGATATTCTCGCCATAAGGGTTGATTACAAAACCCTTTAAGTCATTGACCTGACGGATCAGGATGTTTCCAAAGTCTTCCATGGTCATGATCAGTGCCTGGTCATGGCTTCCGTCCTCATTCCATTTGGAATATTCGTCCATATCGGTAAAAGCAAGATAATATTTCTCTCCTGCGGTGTTGGTAATGCTCTCGAAACGGATCCAGGTAGACGGTCCCTTCTTCTCAGTCAGAACAGTCTGCTTCTGGATCGGAGAAAGCAGGCGTGCCTCCATCAGGGCTGCGGCCATCTGGCTGCGGGTGATGAAATCGTCATGCTTTAACATCTCCTGAAGCGCTGCTACCAGCTTCGGATTCTTAACATTCTCAGAATTTTGACTCATTTTATTCATAGGAAAAACCTCTCTTTTCTTCTTGCTTGTGACTTCGCCCAGCTCGTGATACGTCACTCGCTTTCCTCGCCGTTCGCCACATTATAACACATAATTTATTTTGCGTCCAGCCAGTTATCTCCAGTGTGGGCTTCTACCTCCAGGGATACTTTTAAGTCTGCTGCATGCTTCATGCGGTCTGTCAGAATCTGTACCACCTGCTCTGCCTCATCCCGGTGGGTCTCCACCAGAAGCTCATCGTGAACCTGTAACACAATGCGGGAGCGCAGGTGTTTCTCTCTCAGTTCCCGGTCCACCGCGATCATGGCCAGCTTCATGATGTCTGCTGCCGTTCCCTGAATCGGGGAGTTCATGGCCACACGCTCGCCAAAGGAGCGCTGCATGAAGTTGCCGGATTTCAGTTCCGGAATGGGGCGTTTGCGTCCGTACATGGTGGTGACATAGCCCTGCTCTTTTCCAAGCTTTACCTGTTCATCCAGAAACTGCTTGACACCCGGATAGGTCTCAAAATATTTGTTAATATACTCCAGTGCCTCCTTCCGGCTGATGCTTAAGTCCTCGCTCAGTCCAAAGGCGCTGATGCCATAGACAATGCCGAAGTTGACCGCCTTGGCGTTGCGGCGCTGCAGCGGCGTTACCTCTGCAAGCGGTGTGTGGAACACCTCGGAAGCCGTGATGGCATGAATATCCTGGGCATCCCGGTAGGCGTTTATCAGGCGTTCATCGCCGGACATATGGGCCAGGATACGAAGCTCAATCTGGGAATAGTCCGCGTCCACAAACACATAACCATCCTCCGGCACAAAGACCTTGCGGATAGCCCGGCCAAGTTCCATGCGCACCGGAATATTCTGCAGGTTCGGCTCCGTACTGCTGATGCGGCCCGTGGCCGTGATGGTCTGGTTGAACTTTCCGTGGATCCGTCCGTCCTCTCTTATAAATCCGGCCAGCCCCTGGGCATAGGTGGAATTTAATTTGGTCAGCTGACGGTACTCCAGAATCTTCTGAACCACCGGATACTCCGGTGCCAGCTTCTCCAGCACATCCGCCGCCGTGGAATAACCGGTCTTGGTCTTCTTTCCATGAGGCAGCTGCATCCGTTCAAAGAGGATTTCTCCCAGCTGTTTTGGCGAATTGATGTTAAACTTCTCTCCAGCCAGCTCGTAAATCTCCTGCTCCAGCGTAGCAATCTTTCCTTCCAGCTGCTCTCCGTAAAGCTTTAACTGTTCCTTATCCACCCGGACGCCGGCCTGTTCCATGTGATACAGGCTGTAGATCAGCGGCATCTCCATCTCGCGGTAAAGCTTCAGCATGCCTTCCTTTTCCAGCCGTTCTTTTAATACGCCTGCTGCCTTGCAGGCCACATAGGCCATGTAACAGCCGCAGGTCACAGCTTCCGGAAGCTCCTCCTCCAGTGCCTTCGCAAGGCTCTGTTTTCCAAGTAAATCCGTTTTGGACGGCACGGTCATGCCAAGGTAATCCCTTGCGAGATCATCGTACTCGTAGGTATCTTTTAATGGATTGAGCAGATATCCAGCCACGCCCATATCCACCACTGCGCTGCCGTAATCCAGATTCAGATACGGAAGCTGGGATTTTAAATCCAGCACAGCCACCGGCTCCAGTGCCGGATCACGCTTTGCGATCAGTTCTTCCAGATGATCGCAGAGATAGTTTCCGGTCAGAAACCCGGCTGCCGGGATGGTGTAGATTTCTTCCTCACCAATGCAGACAGTAAGGCCCGCCACCTGATTTTCAGCCAGAATCAGCTGACAGCCCACCTGTTTTGCGCCTTTCGCCTTCTCAAAAATCTGCTCTGCTCCGGACAGATCCTCCACGCTCCAGAAATGCTCCTCCACCGAGTTTCCGCCCATATCCTGCACATCAAAACGGGCCAGAATGGATTTAAATTCCAGACGCTTCATGTACTGGTAAGCTTCCGGGGTATAGAGATTTTCAATTTTCGCATCTTCATATGCAAAGGGGATCGGACAGGTAATGCAGATCTGAGCCAGTTCCTTGCTCATGACCGCCATATCGTAATGCTCCTCCAGTGCCTTCTTTGCCCGCGGCGGCTTCACCTCTTCCAGGTGCGCGTAGGCATTCTCGATGCTTCCATAGGCCACGATCAGGTTCGTGGCCGTCTTTTCTCCAATGGAAGGAACGCCTGGAATGTTATCGGAAGTATCGCCCATCAACGCTTTCACATCGATAAATTCCGTCGGAGTTACCTGATATTCCCGTTTTACATCCTCCGGATAATAATCGTGAATCTCCGTCGTACCGCGGCTGGTCTTCGGAATCCGGATCTTGATGTGGGTATCGGCAAGCTGTAACAGATCCCGGTCCCCGGATACTACGGAAACCTCCTCACCCTCTGCCTGGCAGCGCTTGGCAATGGTTCCCAGAATATCATCCGCCTCGTAGCCAGCCATAGTCAGAATCGGCACACCCATAGCCGTAAGTACCTCTTTCATCAGAGGCACCTGCTCATGCAGCTCCTGGGGCATCGGCTTTCTGGTTCCCTTATAGTCCGCGAACATCTTGTGGCGGAAGGTCTGCTCCTTTAAATCAAACGCCACCGCCAGATGATCCGGCTTCTCCTCCTCCAGAATCTTAAACATAATATTGAGGAACCCGTATACCGCATTGGTATGAAGTCCCTCAGAATTTGTCAGTTCCGGCACCCCGTAAAACGCACGGTTCAAAATGCTGTGCCCATCTATTAAAACCAGTTTTCCCATGGTTTCTCCTTTTCCTGTTTGTTACTATCCCTGAATCCAGATACGGATCTGCATAAAAAGCATGATCAGAACAGAAGCCACGTTCAGTGTGTTGGCTGCATAGCAGATAACCTTTCGGAGCCGTGCGGTGCGCACCGTAAGCCAGGCATTCTCCATGCTTTCCTCCAGAGATCCCGTAATGTCGTAGACACCGTTTCCGCTGTCCAGCTGTCTTAAACCCACTGATACCGTGTAGTAGATCTCCAGTTCTTCCCTGCAGGCCGGGCAATTCTTCACATGCTTCAAAAACTGTTCCAGCTGCGTTTCATCCAGCTGATGGTTGATATAGGGCATGACCATTTTTTCAATTTCCCTGCATGAAGCCATCCTGCCGCCTCCCGTCTCTTTATGGTTCTTTCCGTCCGCTTCTTTCCCGGCGTTTCGGAAATGCCCACCATATTTTCTTCACTTCTGTTCCCGTGAATACATACCATCATACAATACTCCGCTTAATTTTTCAATTTCTTCCTTTATTTATTTTGCGCCAGATTGACTTGATTTTTATTCTTTGCTAAAATTACTTTCATTATGAATACCGGTCCCCATTTATCCGGTCATACGAAAGGAAGGATCCCCACATGCCTAAATTAAATGAACATTATCAGGATTTAAAGGAAAGTTATCTTTTTGCGGAAATTGCGCACCGCGTTGCTGCCTACGAGGCCGAGCATCCGGACGCTAAAATCATCCGTCTCGGAATTGGCGATGTTACGCTCCCATTAGGAGACCTCGCCATCAAAGGCCTGCACGAAGGTGTGGACGCCATGGCTTCCGCTGAAACCTTCAAGGGCTACGGCCCGGAACAGGGCTACAGTTTCCTGCGCGATGCCATCTCTGCTTACTACGCAAGAAACGGTGTCTCTGTAGACACAGCCGACATCTTCATCTCCGACGGGGCCAAGAGCGACACTGGCAACATTTCCGAACTGTTTGACACCGACAATGTCATCCTGATTCCGGATCCGGTTTACCCGGTTTACGTGGATTCCAATATCATGAATGGAAAGAACGTCACCTACTTATCCGGAAACGCAGAGAACAACTTCCTTCCGATGCCGGATCCATCCGTGCATGCAGACATCATCTACCTCTGCTCCCCGAACAACCCGACCGGCGCTGTCTATAATAAAGAACAGTTAAAAGAATGGGTCGATTACGCGCTTGCCAACGAGGCAGTGATCCTCTTCGACTCTGCTTACGAGGCCTTCATCTCCGATCCGGAGCTTCCACGCAGCATTTACGCCATTGAGGGTGCAAAAAAATGTGCCATCGAGTTCTGCTCCCTGTCCAAGACCGCAGGCTTCACCGGAACCCGCTGCGGCTACTGCGTAGTTCCCCGTGAGCTGGTGTTCACCGCGTCCAACGGTCAGGAGATGTCCCTGCACGCTATGTGGAACCGCAGACAGTCCACCAAATTCAACGGCACCTCCTACATCATCCAGAAGGGCGCCGCTGCAGTCTTCACGGAGGAAGGCATGGCACAGTGCCGTGAAAACATCGCCTACTATCAGGAAAATGCCCGCATCATCGCAGACACCCTGAAACGCAGAAATATCCGTTTCTTTGGCGGCGTGCACTCTCCTTACATCTGGTTTGAATGCCCGGACGGCATGGAGTCCTGGGAGTTCTTTGACTATCTGTTAAACAACGCCCAGGTGGTCGGAACCCCTGGCGCAGGCTTCGGAGAAAATGGAAAGAATTACTTCCGCCTGACCTCCTTCAACAACCACGAGAACACCATCGCAGCCATGAAACGCTTCGAGCATCTGTTTTAATTGTAGATTCAATAGACACAAATATTTGAAAAATCTCTTGCAAAGCGCTGTTACTTATGCTACAATATTTTTTGCGTAAGCAAGCCGGCGTGGCGGAATGGCAGACGCATCAGACTCAAAATCTGACGGGGGCGACCTCGTGCCGGTTCGAGTCCGGCTGCCGGCATCCTTGGCAGGGGCAGGAGCTTCGGACCACTGTTTTCAGTGGTTCGGAGCTCTTTCTTTTTGATTCTGTTTTCTTTCCTCTTTTTACGAATTTCTTATTTTGTTTTCCACACCTGTATTTCTTCCGGACTTTGCGTTATAATGTAAGGAACACACAAGAACCAGAAAAAACCAATCATTTTCTACATGAAGGAGAACACAATGATACCAAAGAAATTAAAATACACGCTGGCCATTACCCTGCTGGCGCTCAGCACAGCCTGCCTCGCCACCGGGTGCAAAAAGAAGCACGATAAGATTGACCTCTCCGGAAGCCAGGCATCGGAAGGCACGGTTCAGACCGCTCCGGCTTCCGCCACAATTGCAGAAACAGAAAGCAGCTCCAATATCACCATTGAACCAGGCATTGAAAACGCCCAGTCCCAGGGTACTTCCGCAGGTGGCTCTGCCGCTGCCCTTTCCCTGTCTGTTCAAACAGACACCTATCAGAATGGAAACATTTCCATTCAGTATCCGGTCATTTCCGACCATTCTGTAAAGGCTGGCATCAATGAATATCTGAAAGAAAATGCCCTTGCCATTTTAAAGGCCTGGGAAATAGATGAAGCCAGAGACACCATGAATATTACCTGTAAAATCCTGTCTGCCACCAAAAACCGTATCACGGTCCGCTACGATGGCAGTGTTATGACCGATGGCGGCATGCACCCCACCGCTGTGTTCTACACAAACACGGTAAACTTAAGCTCCGGCTCTGATATCGGCCTTTCCTATCTGGCTGATCCGGCCACCCTCGCCTCCTATGTGCTGTCCGACGACTGCACCTTCCCGGAAGCGGATGCCGAAACGATAGCCGCAGCGAAAACATTTCTGAAAGAGGAAAATCCAGCTTACTATACCGGCCTCTTCCAGAACGCAGATTTTCCTTATCAGGGAACATTCCCGGAATCTTTCAGCTATGAATATGAAGGTTCTGTTTACTTCTCCCTTCCAGTGCCGCACGCTCTGGGAGATTACATTCTGGCTGCCTACACTCCGGAAAACAAATAAAAGAAAGACGAGGATTTTACCTTATGGAAAACGTAACCATTTTTGACCACCCGCTGATCCAGCACAAAATTTCCATTCTTCGGAATAAGAACACCGGAACCAACGAGTTCCGTTCCCTGATTGAGGAGATTGCCATGCTTATGGGCTATGAGGCCCTGCGCGACCTTCCAACCGAGGAAGTGGAAATCGAAACTCCGATTGAAACCTGCATGACCCCGATGATTGCCGGAAAGAAGCTGGCCGTTGTCCCAATCCTGCGTGCCGGACTCGGCATGGTAAACGGTATCCTGGCTCTGGTACCAAGCGCAAAAGTCGGACATATCGGCCTGTACCGCGATGAAGAGACCCATGAGCCGCACGAATACTACTGTAAACTCCCAACTCCAATTGACCAGCGAACCATCGTAGTCACCGACCCGATGCTGGCCACCGGCGGATCCGCAGTGGCTGCGGTAGATTTCATCAAGCAGCACGGCGGAAAAAACATCAAGTTCATGGCCATCATTGCAGCGCCGGAAGGACTGAAACGCCTGCATGAAGCACACCCGGATATCCAGATTTATGTAGGACATCTGGATCGCTGCCTAAATGAAAACGCCTACATCTGCCCAGGACTGGGAGATGCCGGCGACCGGATCTTTGGAACCAAATAAAAATTTAATTTGTGTACAGAAAATGCCGGAAGGCGCCATTTGGCGCCGCCCGGCATTTCCGTTGCTTTCCAATATTGTTATTTACTGTCTCTTCGCAACCTCTCCCTGCTGTTTGTAAATAGAATCTGCATCTACTGCGGTGCGGACGCTGGAGAGCGGGTAGACGCTGCTATTCTTACCGATAACAGTTCCCGGATTTAATACAGATCCGCAGCCTACTTCTACGCAGTCACCGATCATGGCGCCAAATTTCTTTAAGCCGGTTTCGATGTCGCCATCTTCTGCGTGTACTTTCACCAGCGCCTTATCGGAGCGGACGTTGGAGGTGATGGAGCCTGCGCCCATGTGTGCCTTGTAGCCCAGAATGGAGTCGCCCACATAGTTGTAGTGCGGTACCTGAACGCCATCAAACAGGATGACATTCTTTAACTCGGTGGAGTTGCCTACCACAGCACCCTTGCCAACAATAACTTTTCCGCGGATGAATGCGCAGTGACGCACTTCTGCCTCCGGTCCGATGATCACCGGTGCGATAATGCCTGCGGTCGGTGCGATATGGGCGGATTTGTGGATCCAGATGCCCTCTGCCGGGTTTGCGTACTCGTCCTTCGGAAGAGTCTCGCCCAGACGCTCTACAAAATCACCGATGTGTGCCAGAGCCTCCCACGGATAGGTAAACTGCTCTAACAGTTCTTTCGCCATGGTGTTCTCCAGGCTGTACAGGTCACTGATTTTCATTTCTTCTTTTTTCATGATCATATCCTCTTTTCTTTCTTAAAGATATATACTCAGCTGCCTTTGAAAACTGCAGGAGATTTTCTGTTCTGTATGATTCTTTTTCAGACCAGGGCGTCTTACTTTTTCGAGTAGTTCTGCCCGGCTGCCTCAAAATATTCCCTAAGCTGATACTGATTATTCAGGCGCAGAACCCCATAAGTCCGTCCTGCCACAAAGCGTTCCAGCTTTTCCATATATTCATCCTGGGTGATGGAGCCTTCCGCCACATAGGTAAGGCCCTTCTCCCAGCTTGCCGTCAGTTCCGGGTTCAGAAGCTGGCGGATGGACGCGCCCACCACATCAAAGACCAGCTCTCCCAGAAGCGTCGGTGTGATGATCTGAGTCTTGCCGTTTAATGCCAGATATTTGATATTGACCAGCTTTTTCAGAATTTCCGCGCGGGTCGCGCTGGTGCCGATGCCGCTGCCCTTGATCTGGGCGCGGAGTTCTTCATCTTCAATGAGCTGTCCCGCGTTCTCCATAGCCAGGATCATGGAACCGGAAGAATAACGCTTTGGAGGAGAGGTCTCCCCTTCCTTGATGGCAAAGCCGTCCACCGGAAGCTGCATGCCCTTTTTCAGGGAAGCCAGCATGGCAATGAACGCCGGATTCTCCAGATCTTTTTTGTTGGTTTCCGATTCGTCCCTGTCATCGCTCTCTCCATCCGGTGCCTGACTGCCGGAAGCTGCGGCATCATCCGCTTTTTTACGCTTCGGCACCTCTGCCACCTTTAAGTAGCCCGGCTCGGTAAGCACGCGGAAGCTGGTAAAGAAATGCTCCTGTCCGCAGGTTAATTCCAACGCATACTTCTGGTAAATGGCCGCCGGATAAAAGATGCTTAAGAATCTTCTGGCGATCACCTCGTAGATTTTCATGCACAGCGGAGAAAGGCTGCGCATGGCACCAAATCCCTGACCGGTCGGCACAATAGCATAATGGTCGGTGATCTGCTTATCATTGACATACCGGGTCTTCGCAAGCCCCTGATAGGAACCCTGATCCAGAACTTCCTGGGCAAAACCGCGCATCGGCTCAAAGTTGCGCAGGCCACCGATATTCTTGGTAATTTCTTTCGCCACTGCGGTAGACAGAACGCGGGCATCGGTACGCGGGTAGGTCACCAGTTTTTTCTCGTACAGTTCCTGCACGACCTTCAAAGTCTCATCCGGGCTGATCTTGAACATTTTGGAGCAGTCATTCTGAAGCTCCGCCAGGTTATAAAGCAGCGGCGGATTTTTCGTTTCTTTCTTGCGCTCCACTTTGCTTAAGGCACCCGCCAGCGGGTCTGTTTCCTTCAGCCGGGCAATGAGTGCTTCCGCATCCTCCCGCTTCTTAAAACCATTTTCCTTATATAACTTCGGAGACTGGAAACAGCAGGAACCATCCACGCTTCTCCATTCCGCGTCAAACTTCATATCCTGGGATAAAAAGGTACCGATCACCCGGTAGAATGGTGTCTTCACGAAATTGCGGATTTCCCGTTCCCGGCGTACCACCATGCCCAGCACGCAGGTCATGACACGGCCCACGGAAAGCACCGTGCGGTCCGCTTTTAAAAAGGCTGAGATCGTGGGACCATACTTTAAAGTCAGCAGACGGGAAAAGTTAATGCCCATCAGATAATCTTCTTTCGCCCGAAGATAGGCGGAGGCCGCCAGATTATCGTACTCGCTCCAGTCCTTTGCTTCCCGGATACCGCGCAGGATCTCCTCCTCCGTCTGGGAATCGATCCAGACACGTTTTCTGGTTTTTCCCTTCACTCCGGCCATCTGGTCCACCAGGCGGTAGATGTACTCTCCCTCCCGTCCGGAGTCGGTGCAGATATAGATGGTATCCACATCCGGCCGGTTTAACAGGCGGCTCACAATGGCAAACTGCTTTGAGACGCCATCGATCACCTGGTATTTAAATTCCTTTGGCAGAAACGGCAGCGTCTGCAGGCTCCAGCGCCGCAGAGCCGGGTCATATGCCTCGGGATAGCTCATGGTCACCAGATGTCCGACACACCAGGTCACCACCGCGGTATCGGACTCAATGTAGCCGTCCGACCGTCTTGCGGAAATCTTCAGCGCGTCCGCAAACTGCTGGGCCACACTGGGTTTCTCCGCTATGTATAATGATTTTCCCATAAAATCAGGATTCCTTTCTGTTATTCTGCCTTTGCTTCCTTAATGCCGGCAGCCAGCTTCTTTTTCAGTGCTCTCCAGGCATCTTCGTGCTCTACATAATATTTTGGACAATTCTTTCCGCTCACATCGTGATGGCGGATGATATGCTTCTCATTCAGGGACAATTCTTTACAAAGCCATCCCGTCAGTTTTGCCAGGGATTTGATCGTGGCATCAGTAAAACGTCCATCTGCATCCGGATGGCAGCACTCGATTGATACCGTATCGTCATTGCGCGGATAATTGCCATACGCCACTTCATCCAACGGAATGCACTGCAAAATCGTTCCGTCAGATCCAATGATGTAATGGCTGCTGGCCGATACCGTCTTTGATCCGCTCTGGTCTTTCAGGCCCTCAAAATAATCCCGGTTCTGTTTTGCGCCCGTGCCCGGATTGGCCACATAATGGATAACGATGTCCCGCACACGTTCCCGCTTCGTTCCTGGTCTGGAGTAAGGATTTACGGTCAGGAAATCCTGGGTATACCAGTCCGGCGCCTGAATTTCAGAAAGATGCTGCTCCGGTTCCCGGTTCTGGCTCCGGTAAAGCAGCATGCCTCCCGCAATCAGGATGGCCAGAAGCAAAACCGCGTCCACGGCAATGAGAAGCCTCATGGAACGACCGCTCTGCCTCTTACTTTGCCGTACCGGCTTTGCGTCTGGTCTGAAACGCACCCGCATATCCGACTTTCTGCCTCTTTCGTTTTCATCCTCCCGTGCCATACCACATCCGCTCCTTTGTATACAAACCTTGTTTCAGTATATCACAATTTCCAAGTCGCGAGAACTGTTTTCCCGGGAAAAGAATACAGGCGCACGAATCCGCGACGCCTGTAAGTTTTATTTCACTTAATGCTGTTTCTGGATATAGCCCTGATAAGCCAGTGTAGTTGCCAGATCCGCATGTCCGAGCATAGTCTGCACTGCCTGAATATCCGCGCCACTGCTGATGAGATGCGCAGCAAAGGAATGGCGCAGGGTGTGAGGCGTGATATCCACCTGGATTCCGGCCTTGTCTCCGTAATATTTTACAATTTTCCAGAAGCCCTGACGAGACATTTGCTTTCCGCTGCAGTTGGTAAAGAGCCAGGAGGACTCATTTCCTTTTAAAAGTTCCGGTCTGGCCTTCTCCAGATAGGCCCGCAGATACTGGTTTACCTTTTTGTCAAAGGGAATCACCCGCTCCTTCTCCCCATCCCGGCAGGTAAGAAAGCCCACCGCCAGATTCACGTCCTGAAGCTCCAGTCCGATCAGCTCGGATACCCGGATTCCCGTGGCGTAAAGGAGTTCCAGCATAGCCTTGTCCCTCACTTCTTTGGTTCCCTCTCCCTCCGGCTGCTCCAGAAAACGGTTTACTTCTTCCACCGTAAGGATAACCGGAACCTTTTTCTCGATCTTCGGTGTTTTCAAAAGCTCAGCCGGATCCCGGCGGATGTTTCCCTCCATCAGTTCATAGTGGAAGAATGCTTTTGTCGAGGCCAGAATGCGGGAAATGGTGGTGGTAGCCTTTCCTTTTCGTTCCAGATAGGAAATGTAGGAGTTCAGACAGGTTCTGGTTACCTTGGCCGGTTCTTCAATTCCCTGGCGCTCCAGATACTCCTTAAGCTGCCTTAAGTCTCTCTGGTAAGATACTACAGTATTTTTAGATGACTGTTTCACATCCTCAAGATAATGGATAAAAGACTCTATCTCTGTCGTCATATTCTTAAACTCCAACTCCCCAAAAACGGTATTTCCCGCCGCTTCCGCAGTGATGGGCCAGAGCTGTTTCCCACCCCAAAAATCCCATAAAACCTGCATATTCCGGCAATGTGAATACCATTATATCCGCATTTTCCTATAAAATCAAACACATATTTCCCACTTTTTTGACCGTTCCGGCATGATTGACATAAAAAATACAACATGTTGGAGACGTGGTTCTTCCTATCTCAACATGTTGTAAGTTTTGCATTGTATTTTTTTAAAACAATTTTAAGATCAGCGGACTGATGTAAAGCTCCATCCAGATTCCGGCCGCCAGCAAAAAGACCGTGATGCAAAACAGGCGTTCTTTCTGTACCGGCCGGTCCGATCTCCCACGAATCAGCAGCAGAAACAAACAGGGCAGATAGGCCAGATCCTGTGGAAAACCACAAGCCAGAAATAACAGCCCTCCAGACACACCGCGGCTCCACACCAGAAGGCTTAAAAGCACTCCTCCGCAAAAACCTGCGGCAATACCAAGAAACAGACTGCCTGCCCTCCGAATCCTGCAGCGCATTATGCCATATACAGCTGCTGCCTGCAAAACGCGCAATGCCAGAAGGCTGATCCGCCCGGTACGGCCCCGCTCAGAGACCTTTGCCCAGCAGCCAGCCATCCCCTGATAAAGCACTTCATAATTTACGATATCCCGGTAAAACAGGCCATTGCACAAAAGCACTGCAAGCAGCCATCCGGCCAGAACTGCTGCTGCAAGGACAGTTATGGAACGTTCCAGTCTCATAAAAACTCCATCGTTTTTTCTATCCTATGCGCCTTCCCGAACCCGGTATTCAGATTTTTCAGGATGACCTTACTTTCCGTATTTCGCCGCGTAAGCCATAATCGCCGCTACGGTCTTGGCATCGGTCATCTTGCCGGCATAAATAAGCTTCTGGAGGTCCTCCACGCTCCAGCGCTCCACGTTGATGACCTCATCCTCATCCAGATGCTGATGGGACGGAATCAGGTTACGGGCTACAAACACGTCAATGGCCTCATCGCAGAAGGCAACGGTGGTATTTAAGCTCATCAGATATTCCAGCTTCTCGCAGCGGTATCCGGTCTCCTCCTCCAGCTCCCGGTAAGCGCACTCAATCTTCGGTTCATCCGGCGCATCCAGCTTGCCAGCCGGAATCTCCAGCGTCTCCCGGTCCAGGGCATTGCGGTACTGGCGCACCATGAGAAGCTGCCCGTCATCTGCCACAGCTACCACAGCCGCTGCCCCGTCATGATGGATGTAATCCCAGTGGGCCTCATGTCCATTCGCGATCACGGTGTCCTCATATATCTTTAAAATATTTCCGGTATATTTCAGCTGACGGTCTTTGCGGATGACCGGTTCAATTTTTGCCTTGTTCTCCGGCTGGCCTGCCTTTTGATTCTGTTTTTCTTCCACACTCATGATGAATTCCTCCGTTTTCTGAATTTCCTACTGGATTCCCTTACATTTTGCGTAACAGGCATCCGTTGCCTTGATCACAGCATTGCGCATGCCATATTCCTCCAGAGCCGCCACACCGGCAATGGTAGTTCCGCCAGGTGAGCAGACCTTATCTTTTAACAGACCAGGATGTTCTCCCGTCTCCAGCACCATCTTCGCGCTGCCAAGCACCGTCTGGGCCACCAGCTTATAGGCATCTGCCCGCGGGATTCCATATTTTACGGCACTGTCTGCCAGTGCCTCAATGAACATGTATACATAAGCCGGCGAACTTCCACTGGCACACACCACCGCGTCCATCAGCTTTTCATCCACCACGGTCATGCGGCCAAACGAGGTAAACAGCTGCTCGATCCGCTTTTCTTCCTCTGCGGAAAACAATGTTTTGTCGTAGCAGACTCCGGTCATGCCCTCTCCCACCAGAGCCGGTGTATTCGGCATAGCCCGGACAATGCGGCATTTCTTCCCAAAACGTTCCTGAAGATTCGCAATGGTAATCCCCGGTGCAATGGAAATGATGATCTGGTCTTCCGTCACTGCATCCCGGATTTCCCCGATGACCGTATCAAACTGCTGTGGCTTTACCGCCAGCACCAGGCAGGAACTCTCCTTTGCGCAGGTTTCATTGTCCGCTGCGTAAGAAACTCCGGTTTCTGCTGCCACCTGTTCCATATGTGCTTTATTCCTCGCTGAAAAAATGAGCTGATCCGGCGCTGTGGTCTTTAAAAGGCCTTTTAAGATCGCGTAACCCATGTTGCCCATGCCAATAAATCCAAACTGTTTCATGTCCGTGTCCTCCTGTCTATATATAATAACTGATTGTAACATAAAAGGCGCGTAGTTTCCATACGCGCCTTCGTGTTTCTCTTTGTATTCTGTTTTCCGTTCAGAAAATTCCTGCTTATCTTCCGTTTGCCGGTTCCATATGAATGGATTTTCCTTTGATGCGGGCATTCTTCATGCACTCAAGTACTTCCTCTGCGCAGTCCTGCGGAACTTCTACAAAGGTGTACTTATCGTACATGTCAATGCTTCCCACCAGACGGCCGGAAATGCCAGACTCGCCTGCGATGGCGCCCAGGATATCACCCGGTTTTACCTTCTGGTCTTTTCCGATATTGATAAACAGGCGGGCCATATCCGCGTCATCCTGATTCTTTCTGCCGCGGCCATTTCGTCCGTCTCTTCCCTTGCCATCTTTTCTGCCACGACCATTTCCGCGGTCACCACGGTCACGTCTGGAATCCAGATCATCTAAAGATCTTGCCGGACGGTTGTCGAAGATGATGTCCTCGTTCTCCTCGCCCATGTTCATGCGAAGCAGTGCTGCTGCCAGCTCCAGGGAAGTGTAATCCTCCTCTAACAGCTTCTTCTCGATGATATGGGAAATGCGATTTAAATCCATATCTGCCAGAACTTCCTTCGCCTGATCCAGGATTTTCTCTGCCTTAATTTCGGTGATGTCATCCAGAGACGGGATTGCCTGCGGAATGATCTTGGTCTTGCAGTAACGCTGAATATCGCGCAGCTTGTATACCTCACGGCCTACGACAAAGTTAAATGCGATACCCTCGCGGCCTGCACGGCCGGTACGGCCGATGCGGTGTACATAGTACTCGTCATCCTGCGGGATGTCATAGTTGAATACTGCCTCTACATCATCTACGTCGATACCACGGGCTGCCACATCGGTTGCCACCAGAATCTCAGTGCGGCCGTTACGGAAGCTGTTCATAACACGGTCACGCTGTACCTGCTTTAAGTCACCATGCAGTCCCTCGGCAAAGTAACCGCGGCCCTGCAGCTCCGTTACCAGCTCATCTACCTGCTTCTTGGTATTGCAGAACGCTACGGAAAGCTTCGGCGCATACATGTCAAGCAGACGGCACATCACCTCGACCTTGGTCTTCGGCTTTACTTCATAATAATACTGGGTTACCTTCGGTACGGTCAGCTCTTTCTTTACAACCTTCACGATCTGCGGATCCTTCTGGAAGTTCTCCGCGATCTTCTGGATGGCTGCCGGCATGGTAGCGGAAAACATCACGGTCTGGCGCTCCTCCGGAAGCTGGCTTAAGATGGTCTCCATATCCTCTAAGAAGCCCATGTTCAGCATCTCATCTGCCTCATCCAGCACAACGGTATGTACCTGATCAAACTTCACGGTCTTGCGGCGCATATGGTCCATAACACGGCCCGGAGTACCGATAATGATCTGGGTACCGTCCTTTAAGCCGCGGATCTGGCGCACGATGTCCTGTCCGCCGTAAATCGGCAGAATCTTGATGCCATGCATATATTTTGCCAGGTTGCGGATCTCATCTGCCACCTGGATAGCCAGCTCGCGGGTCGGGCAAAGAGCGATGGCCTGCAGTTTTTTCTTCTTCGGGTCGATCTTCTGAAGAAGCGGGATACCAAAGGCTGCGGTCTTACCGGTTCCGGTCTGAGCCTGTCCAATGATGTCATGGCCTTCCATCTCCACCGGGATGGCCTTCGCCTGAATCGGGGAAGCCTCCTCAAAGCCCATGTCGGTCACGGCGCGCAGGATGCGGTCATCTAACTGTAACTCTTCAAATTTTACTGTTTCCATTCATTTTCCTCATTCTATTTACAATCTGTTTTCGGGTTTCCGAAAGTTTGTTCCAGTGGGGGAACACCTCGGTCTCAGGCATGCAAACACCTGCCACCGACAGATTTTTGCACACAATCACATGAAAAAAGAAGATTCAGGATGGTATTCTGAATCTTCTTCAGCACAATTTTGTATTCTAACATACGGATTTTGGAATGTCAATTTTCTTTTCGAGTGCAATCTGGCAGTGTGCAATCTGGCAGAACACTCCGGATACTGCTGGTTTTCACAATTCCTGGAAGTTTCCCTCCGGCGACAGTCCCTGGTTCGTTCCATAGGTATTATAAATCTGCTCAAATGTTCCCTTCGGCGCCTGCGCGATAAACGACGCGCCGCTGCCATACTTACCGTACAGCTTCATGATCTGGGCCATCTGATCTTTCTCGATGGCTACACAGCCGGAGGTGTAATTCTTAAACTCACCGGAGCAGTGTAAGAACAGCGCGGAACCCTGATTTTTAATGCCGTTCGGATTGAATCCGGCATCTATGGCGTAATCGTAATATCCGGCATAGCCGCTGCTGCCGACCCGCTCGCCTTCTTTGGAAAGGTCACGGCTCATCTTGTTGGTGTCATCCTCCCAAACATAAGTGTCATCTACCTGAATATAATCGGAAGGGAACCCCTCCAGGGCTTTGGCCTGACCGAAGGGGGTATTCATTTTAAATACACCGATTGGCGTGGTCTTGTCACCGGAATGGCGGTGGCTGCTCATGCCGTTCATGCCGAGATGCCCGGTGGTCTCCAGCCGTTTCTCCCAGGTTCCTGCCGCGCTGCTCCGCTCAAAAGCGTAAACATTACAGCCAGTACCGCCGGTTCCTTCCACGATCACCAGTACCCTTGCTTCTTCCGGAAGCACAAAGCGTGATGCGTCCGCTGTTCCTGCCTGGGCTGATACTGCTGCCGTATCTGTTTTATTTTCCATCTGATTTCCTGCCTCCCCGCTTCCGCTCTGCTGCGGTGCGTCAAAACTAATATTTGCCTGGCTCTGTCCGCCTCCCGCTGTCAAAACCGGCGCGGACAAAATTGCCGCTGCCATATAAATTCCTGCATGGATTCCCATACGTTATCCTCCGTTTCCTTATTATACCTTGAACCGGTATCCCACGCCCCAGATGGTCTCAATATACTGCGGTTTCGCAGTATTGAACTCGATTTTTTCACGAATCTTTTTGATGTGCACGGTTACCGTAGCAATATCTCCGATGGAATCCATATCCCAGATTTCCCGGAACAGTTCTTCCTTCGTGTATACATGGTTCGGATTCTGGGCCAGGAAGGTTAAGAGGTCGAACTCCTTGGTGGTAAAGTTCTTCTCCTCGCCGTTCACCCAGACTCTGCGGGCGGTCTTGTCGATTTTCAGGCCGCGGATCTCAATGATCTCGTTCTCCGGGCTTCCGCTTCCGATCAGGCGCTCATAGCGGGCCAGATGGGCTTTGACCCGAGCCACCATCTCACTGGGGCTGAAGGGCTTGGTCATGTAATCATCCGCTCCCAGGCCCAAGCCCCGGATCTTGTCGATATCGTCCTTCTTTGCGGAAATCATGATGATGGGCGTGTTCTTGACTTCCCGGAACCGCTTGCAAATCTCAAAACCGTCCATGCCCGGAAGCATCAGGTCCAATATCAGAAGATCAAAATCTTCGTTCAAGGCCCGCTCCAGGCCCACATCTCCCTGCTCCTCCAGTTCTACTTCAAAACCGCTTAACTCCAGATAATCCTTCTCAAGCTCCGCGATGCTGGTCTCGTCTTCAATGATCAGAATTCTGCTGCTCATTTTGTATCACCTCCTGATATTTTCTCAGCACAAAATGCATCTCCGTGCCGATTCCTTCTTTGCTGGTGGCCCAGATACGGCCGCCATGATCTTCAATGATCTTCTTCACAATGGAAAGGCCGATGCCGCTTCCGCCCTTGGACGAATTCCGTGAAGAATCCGTGCGGTAGAACCGGTCAAAAATATAAGGCAAATCCTTCGTGGCAATGCCCCGGCCGTTGTCCTCGATCTCTACCTGAATGAAATCGCCCACATCCTTGATGCGGATGTTGATGATACCCTTTGGCTTATCCAGATATTTGACGGAGTTGCTGATGATGTTATTGATGACACGCTTCATTTGCTCCGCGTCGGCAATAACCTCCACGTCTTCATTGACATAGTTAAAATACCCCAGTTCGATGCCCCGGGATTCCATATCCAGACCAACCTCCTCCGCACAGTCACGGAAATAGCTGTTGACATTGATCTTATTGAACGTGTACGGAATCTTGTTGGTGTCGATTTTGGAATAAAAGGTCAGCTCGTCAATCAGCCGGTCCATGTCGTTGGCCTTGTTATAGATGGTGCGGATATATTTGTCCAGCTTCTCCGGTGAGGAAGCCACGCCGTCCAGAATCCCCTCCACATAGCCTTTGATGGCCGTAATAGGCGTTTTTAAATCATGTGAAATATTGCTGATGAGCTCCTTATTTTCATTATCATACTGGATTTTCTGCTCCGCGCTCTCCTTTAAGCGGATGCGCATCTCCTCAAAATCCTGGCACAACTCCCCGATTTCATCATCTTCCTCGATATCCAGGGTGAAATCCAGATTGCCGTCCCGGATCTTGCGGGTCGCTTCCTGAAGCTTGCTTAACGGCCGCAAAATGGATCGATACACCCAGATGGTCAGGGAACCACAGATAAACATGAGCATCAGCACAGCCGTGATTATCAGCTGAGCCACCATCGTTTTTACTTCCGGTCCGAACTCGTCCATCCGGTAGACCATAAACAGACGGCCTACCGATAGCATGAGCCCCACAAACAGAATGGGAAGGACGCTGAATGTTACAAAAGCAATGGCAAGACGCGTTTTTAATTTCATAAAAAATACACCTCTCTCTACTAAATAACAGTATAGCACAAGAGGTGTATTCCGTGTATAAAAGTATTCTAAACTCAGTTGCCGCATTCAATGCTGATTTCATTGAACTTATCCAGGATGTGCTCAATCTGGATCTGTTTCTTTTCCTCACCGGCCTTGTCAATGATGGCGTGCCCCTGATGCATCATCAGCAGGCGGTTGCCGTACTCCACGGCGTAACGCAGATTGTGGGTAACCATGATGGTGGTGAGATGTTTCTCTTTTACCACCTTGTCGGTCAGTTCCATAATGATGTCTGCGGTTTTCGGATCCAGCGCTGCGGTGTGCTCATCCAGAATCAGGAACTCAATCGGAGTCATGGTGGACATGAGCAGTGCCATAGCCTGGCGCTGGCCGCCGGAAAGCACACCAACCTTCACATCCATCTTATCCTCCAGTCCCAGTCCCAGCATATGAAGCTGTTCCCGGTAAAACTCCACCCGCTGACGGTTGGTGCCCGGGCGCAGGTTAAAGGGCTTGCCCTTGTTATCTGCCAGAGCCATATTTTCCAGAATGGTCATGGACGGACAGGTTCCCATAGCCGGGTTCTGGTACACGCGGCCAATGCGTTTCTGCCGCTTAAACTCCGGCATGTTCGTGATATCTTCATTTCCGATTTTAATCTGTCCTGCATCCAGCGGAATGCTTCCGCAGATTAAGTTCAGCATAGAGGTCTTGCCGGAACCGTTGGATCCCACCACCGATACAAACTGCCCGTCTTCAATAGAAAGGGAAAAATCGTTGAACAGGCACATCTCATTGACCGTACCCGCATTGTAATATTTATGAATGTGGTTTAACTCAAGCATGTGCCTTTACCTTCCTTTCCTTTCGGTTGCTGGCAACCAGAATAATCAAGAACAGGACTGCTGTGATCAGCTTTAAGTCCGATGCCGCCATACCCAGGGCAATAGCCAGGGATACGCAGGCCTTGTAAACGATGGAACCGAAAATCACTGCAGTGGTTGCCTTCACGCTGCGGAACCGCTTTAACAGTTTGGTTCCGATGATAACGCTGGCCAGGCCGATGACCATAGTGCCGGTACCGGTGCTGACTTCGAAGAATCCTTTCTGCTGGCAGTATACACAGCCAGCCAGAGCTACAAAGCCATTGGCCAGAGCCAGGCCCAGAATCTTGACCATGCCCTTATCCTTTGCCAGGGAAGTAACTAACACCTCGTTGTCGCCAACTGCCCGCAGCAGATATCCGGCGCGGGTCTTTAAGAAGAGGTCCAGCAGCAGTTTGCAGATCAGAACGATCACAAACAGGATGATGCTCACCAGATACGGATCCAATGCCGCTGGTACAACTGACTCCAGAAACGCGTTCTCAAAAATGGTTTCCTTGCTGAAGATCGGCAGGTTTGCCTTTCCGGCAATCCGGAGGTTCACAGAGTAAAGCGCTGTCATCATGATGATGCCCGAGAGAAGATCCCGCACCTTCAATTTAACATGGATCAGGCCGGTGATGCATCCGGCCAGCAGTCCTGCCGCAAAGCTTAAGACCAGAGTCAGGGCCGGATGTACGCCCTTTAAGATCAGCATGGCTGTGACAGCCGCTCCCATCGGGAACGTGCCGTCCACAGACAGATCCGGGAAATCCAGGATTTTGTAGGTAATATATAAGCCGAGTGCCATGATCGCGTAGATCAAACCTTCCTCGATGACGCCAATGATGATAGACATGTGTTTCCTCCGATTTCTAAGGACTTCTTTCTATTATATAAGTCCTAGTTGGTTGTAATCTCATCGAACAGTGCTGCCGCATTGTCGGAAAGCTCTGCCGGAATGGTGATGCCAAGATTTTCTGCTACTTTGTTGTTGCCGTAGAAAGCTGCCTCTTCGATGACTTCGAAATTCATCTCGCTTGCTTTCTTCTCACCCTTTAATACTTTTGCTGCCATCTTACCGGTCTGCTCGCCAAGGCTTACATAGTCCAGTCCAACTGCTGCCAGGCAGCCGATCTTAACCTGCTCGATCTCACTTCCGAATACCGGAATGTTTTTCTTTGCTGCCTTATCCAGAATAACCGGAAGGGAGCTTACTACGGTGTTATCGGTTAAGTTGTTGATGCAGTCTACTTTCTCTACCAGGGCATCTGCTGCTAACGGGATGTCTGCGGTAGAAGAAATGCCGCTCTCTACGATCTCAAAGCCATACTCCGGTGCTGCTTCCTTGTATTCTTCGATAGCGGAAACAGAGTTGATCTCGCTGGTGCTGTACATGATGCCGATGGTCTTTGCATCCGGAAGCATGGTACGGATCATCTGTAACTGGCTCTCAACCGGAAGCTTATCACTGGTACCGGTGATCTCACCAACCGGAGTTCCGTCTGCGTTTGCAAGCTCTGCCAGAACCGGATCAGTCACTGCGGTGTAGATAACCGGAACGCCTGCGTCCTTCGCTGCGCTGTAAGCGCTCTGGGCGATCGGAGTTGCAATGGCACAGATCAGATCTGCTTTCTTGGAAAGGAAGTTGTTCATGATCTGGCTTGCGGTGCCGCCGTCTGCCTGTGCGTTCTCGTAAAGGACAGTCAGGTTCCTGCCTTCCACAATGCCCTCATCTGCCAGGCCCTGTAAAAATCCGGTACGGCAGTTGTCTAAGGAGCCGTGCTCCGCGAACTGGCCAATGCCTACGGTGTATTCGCCATCTGCAAGCTCCACACCTGCTGCTTCTGTGGTAGTCTCCTCGGATGCTGCCTCTGCGGTGGTCTCTGCTGCTGTTGTATCTGCTGCGGTGGTCTCTGCGGTCTTGCTTCCGCATCCTGCTAACGCCATCATTGCTGCCATTGCTGCTGCCATAACCTTCACACTTTTTCTCATAATCTTTTCCTCCTGTTTGCCTTTCGGTTTTTCATTGTTTTCGTAACTCTTTCGTTTCTTCACAAGGACAACCTTTTTCGGCCGGATGCTTATTTTTCCAACCGGTGGTTTATGGAACAAAAAAAGTCTCAAATACAGATTTCACTCTGTATTTGAGACGAATTTACTTAATCCGCGGTACCACTCAAATTGGTTTGCACCCACTCACCCATATACTAACATATACGCCGCCAGGTAACGGTTGCGGTTTCCGTCAGTCCCTACTCCCTGCTATGTGTTTTACTCCGGTTTCAGATCTGCCCTCGAAAGTCCATTCAGCAATTCCGTCCATACTGCAATCCCACCGCCTGCAGCTCTCTGTGATATCAGCGAAGTGCTTACTCCTCTTTCTCATCGGTTTGTCTTTGTTGGTACTTATCATAATGCGGCAGAACGGATTTGTCAACCACTTTTTTCAGACAATGATCAATCAGTCCTCTGTCTACGTTACTGGCTAAACTACAGATTCAGTTTGTCGTAACTTTTACTTAAATATACATCCAACCGATCTCTTAACGCCCGGTAGTCCTCCTGCTCCAGGTTTGGGTCACGCTCCAGGATGCGGTTTACTTCTTCGGATACAGTCTTTAACAGATTGGCATCGGTGAAGATATCTGCGATTTTGAATTCCATGTCGCCACTCTGGCGCAGGCCGAAGAAGTCGCCGGGGCCGCGCAGTTTCAGGTCCTCAGAAGCAATGTAGAAGCCATCGTTGGAGCGATTTAAGATATCCAGCCGCTCCTGGGTTCCATCCTGATCGGAGCAGTTAACCATAATGCAGTAGGACTGATGCGCGCCGCGGCCTACGCGGCCGCGAAGCTGATGAAGCTGGGCCAGTCCGAACCGTTCCGCGTTTTCGATCATCATAACTGTGGCATTGGGCACGTTAACACCGACCTCTACAACCGTGGTGGAGACCAGCACCTGAATCTCGCCGGAGGCAAAACGCTCCATGATCTGATTTTTTTCTTTGCCCTTCATCTTTCCGTGCAGATACTCCACGGTAATGCCGGCGGGCAGCTTTTCCCGCAGAAGCCTGGTGTAATCCAGAACATTTTCCGCCTCGATCATCTCACTCTCTTCTACCATCGGACAGATGACATAAGCCTGGCGCCCGGCGGCAATCTCCCTGGCAATGAACTGGTACGCCTTATCCCGGTACCCGGTGTCCACCACACAGTTTTTAATGGGGAGACGCTCTGCCGGCATCTCATCAATGATGGAGATATCCAGATCCCCGTACAGAATAATAGCCAGAGTCCGCGGAATCGGGGTAGCACTCATAACCAGCACATGGGGTGTCAGTTCCGGATCTGTCTCGCTGCCCTTGTTGCCCAAAGCTTCCCGCTGTCCCACGCCAAACCGGTGTTGCTCATCGGTGATGACCAGGGCCAGGCGGTCGTAATGCACCTTGTCCTGGATCAGGGCATGGGTTCCCACGATGATATCTGCCTCATGGGAAGCAATCTTTCCATAAGCCAGCCTCTTTTCCTTTGCCGTCATGGAGCCGGTTACCAGCACCACCTGTTTGTCGATGCCGTATGTGGAAAACAGGCTGGTAATGGACTCGTAATGCTGTTTTGCCAGGACCTCGGTCGGTGCCATCATGGCACCCTGGCAGCCGTTCATGGCGGTCTCCAAAAGGGCCAGCACCGCCACTATGGTTTTGCCGGATCCCACGTCTCCCTGCACCAGACGGTTCATGACCAGACCGCTTTCCAGATCCTTCCGCACCTCTTCCAGCACCTTTTTCTGGGCGCCGGTAAGCTCATAGGGCAGAGACGCCAGAAGGTTATCCACCTCCGGCGACCGCGGAATCACATATTTGCTTTTCAAATCCTGGCGTTTTTCTTTTAAGCGGCGCACGGAAAGCAGAAAGAACAAAAACTCATCAAACACCAGGCGTTTTCTGGCAAAAAGCAGTTCTTTTTTATCTGCCGGAAAATGAATATGCTCAATGGCATAGTTGTATTCCGCAAGCTCATAGCGGCTGCGAAGTTCCTCGGGTAAGTATTCCCGTTCCATCTGCCGCTGCTCTAACGCCTGCTGTACGGCCCGGGTGATGGCCTTATTACCCAGTCCCTTTGTCTGGCCGTACACCGGCTGCATGGAATGCATGACGCTCCGGTACTGTTCCGGTGTGAACACCTCCGGATGCTCCATGGTCAGCCGGCCGCTTTTCTTCACCACGCGGCCGCGGAACACCAGGATCTGTCCCATCTGCAGGACATTGCGCAAATAGGGCATATTGTACCAGGTCAGCTGCAGAGTTCCCGTCATATCCCGCACATCGGTGATAATAACCTGGATATTCTGAAACCGGCGCACGGACGGCGTCTTCATAAGCTGGCCGGATACCGCAAACATACCCTTCTCCCGCAAATTTCCAATGGGAACCGGTTCCTCATAGGCATCATAAGCGCGCGGGTAATCGTGAAGCAGTTCCTCCACGGTCTCCACGCCCAGCTTCGCAAATAATTTCGCGGTCTTCTCTCCAATTCCTTTCAGGCTGGTAATTGGCTGCTGATTCATAATCATTCTCCTATATCACAAAAGGAGAGTCATCTGCACAGACAACTCCCCTCATATTTTTACATCACAATTTATTTCTGATTACTCTACAGAAATCAGGTAATAATAGATCGGCTGGCCGCCTTCCTGAAGCTCGATTTCTACATTCGGGAAGTTTTCCTGAAGTTTTGCAGTCAGAGCTTCTGCATCCTCTGCGGTAACATCACTTCCGTAGTATACAGTAACCAGCTCAGAATCCTCATCCAGCATTGCCTTTAAGGTGTCAACGGTGGTCTTCTCCAGACTGGTGCTGACAGCCAGCATGCCGTGATCGCCGATTCCCATGATATCGCCTTCGTGTATTTCCATGTCATCGATTACGGTATTGCGAACTGCGTAGGTGATCTGACCGGTCTTGACACGGCCCATCTCCTCCACCATGGTCTCCAGATTTTCCTCCGGAGTCTGGTCCGGAATGAAGTTGATCAGCGCGGTAATACCCTGCGGCACAGTCTTGGACGGAACAACAATGATCTGCTTGTCCTCTACCAGGTACTTTGCCTGCTCTGCAGCCAGAATGATATTCTTGTTGTTCGGCAGGATGTAGACAGTATCTGCGTTGACATGCTCAATGGCGTTGACCATATCCTCGGTACTCGGGTTCATGGTCTGACCGCCCTCGATCAGATAATCTGCTCCAATACCCTTGAAGATTTCGCCCAGTCCGTCTCCTACGGATACAGCAATGAAACCATACGGTTTTCTCGGCTCTGCCTTGGCTGCCTCAGCCTTTTCTTCCTCGGCCTTCTGCTCTGCAGCTTTGCGCTCTGCATCCTGAATCACGCGCTCCTGATGCTCCTCACGCATGTTGTCGATCTTCATGCGGGACAGGGAACCATAGGTCAGTGCCTTCTGAATGGCAAGACCCGGATCGTTGGTATGAACGTGTACTTTTACGATGTCATCATCCGAAACAACTACGATGGAATCACCGATAGACTCCAGATAAGCCTTAAACTCATGCTCGCTGTTCTCATCGTAATGTTTTTCCAGGTTGATGATGAACTCCGTGCAGTAACCATATTTGATGTGAGCCGTGTCGATGTCGGTGGACGCTGCGCCCTTTGCCTCAGATGCGGCTGCGCTGACCGGTTTTGCGTCCGGAACCGTGATGTCTACTTCCTTTCCGCTTAAGCCGTCAAAAGCACCTTTTAATACCTGCATCAAGCCCTGGCCGCCGGAGTCTACCACACCGGCCTGCTTTAATACCGGAAGCATCTCCGGAGTCTGGCTTAATACATAGTCGCCGTGCTCAATGACCTTTCCGCCAAACTCTAATACGTCATCCGTCTCCTCAGCCACTTCCACCGCTTTGTCTGCCATGCCCTTCGCAACCGTAAGAATGGTACCCTCTTTCGGCTTCATAACTGCCTTATATGCAGTCTCTGTCGCATGGACAAAAGCCTGTGCCAGAGTCTTGACATCAACAACGTCTTTTCCCTTGATTTCCTTGGTAAAACCACGGAACAGCTGGGATAAGATTACGCCGGAGTTACCGCGCGCGCCGCGCAGGGATCCGGAAGAAATGGCCTTCGCCAGAGAATCCATGGTCGGATTCTCTACTGCTGCCACTTCTCTTGCCGCAGACATGATCGTCATGGTCATGTTGGTTCCAGTATCACCGTCCGGCACCGGAAATACGTTTAATTCGTTGATCCATTCTTTTTTTGCTTCTAATCCCTTTGCTCCGGCAAGAAATGCCTTCTGCATCAGACGGGCGTCTACTACCTTTACACTCACCGTCAGGTCCTCCTTAATCGATAACTCGTACACCTTCTACATAAATGTTGATCTTGTCAACCTCCATGCCGGTGAATTCTTCTACTTTGTATTTTACACTTGCGATCAGGTTGTCTGATACCGCACAGATGCTGACGCCGTATGCCACAATCACGTGAAAATCGATGGAAATATGGTTGTCCTGCACTTCTACGGTAATTCCGTGGGTCAGACTCTCACGTTTTAACAGCTTAACCAGTCCGTCTTTCATGCTGACAGCTGCCATACCAACAATACCAAAACACTCTACTGCCGTCATGCCTGCATACATGGCGATCACATCGGAGCTAATCTGAATCTCGCCCAGTTTGTTGTTGATGCGTCCCTTCATAGAAACCCCTCCATATCTATCTTATTTGCAGCAGGACGAAAAACACCACTGCATTGCTTTCTGTTATGCCAATCGGAAAAAGGCATTATTTAACTAATTAATCATACCATATATCCTTATTTATGTCCATTACGACTTTTCTCGAAAACATTTACCCCCAAAAACATTTTTTCCACGTTTTCCTCAATTTTTTCCGGGCCTTTCATAATTTTCTCAAAAAAATGTGAAATTTCACTTGCCAAAATGAGGACTTTCTGCTATCATACTTTATGTTGTGGTTCCTTACGGGACCAAGTACCGGTTAAGGAGGTGCAATCATGGCTAAATGTGCAATCTGTGAAAAGGCTGCTCACTTCGGAAATAACGTGAGCCACTCCCATAGAAGATCCAACGCGATCTGGAAAGCAAACGTTAAATCCGTTAAGGTTAAAGTTAATGGAGGAGCTAAGAAGATGTATGTATGTACTTCTTGCTTACGTTCTGGCTTAGTTGAAAGAGCATAATTGGAACTGAATGCTGAGGACATGTCGTTTGACATGTCCTCTTTTTCGTTTTAGATTTTCCGTAAATCTTCTAATTTCGCAGGGTTCTGTGTTTTTTCACATTTTTCTCACCCACAAAACAGATAATATCCCAAAGTCAGGCATCCGATAATAAAAATCAGCGTCGACAATGTCTCCGGAATAAACAAAAGAAGCGTCATGCCGATCCCAAAACAAAAAAGCATAAGCCCCAGAACACGCCTCATGGCGGCCTCCTGATATGAAAACGCAGCCATTTCCGCATCATCGTCTGACGCAGAAACAGCAGCGTAAGTTTTCACTATCAGTATATGCCGTATCCCACAAGGTATGAACCGGGGCTTATACGATACGCCTATTGCTCTTTTCTCATTCTGTAACCCGTGCAGGATGAACCACACCGATTATTCGGTCTGTTCTTCCGTCTTTTTTTCTGTCTCCTCACTGGCCGCAGCAAGCTCCTGCGCGCTTTCCATGGCCTTTTCCGAAACCTCTTCCTGCTTTCCGCCAACAAACTTGTTCACGAAATCCGGCACCATGTCAAGAACCTTGGTTACCGCATCCTGCTGTTTGATGTTGACCAGCTTCGTCACGCCGTTCTGGATCACAAGAACTGCGCTGGGGCTCATCTTGGCGCTCATGCCGCCTCCGCCGTTATGCTTTGCGTTGTCCGCAAAGGAACCGGCTGCCATGCCACAGGTCACATCCACCAGCGGGAGGATGATGGCATCGTCCACCTTCACGGCATCTCCTACCACCGTCTTTGTCGTTACAAACTGATCCATCCCCTTAAACAGGGCTTCTACTGTTGAAACAAATTGATTCTCTGCCATATTGTCCTCCTTCATGCGGACGGCCGGGAATTCCAGGCCTTAAGATTCCCGCCATTTTCTGATCCACAAACGGATCTGTTTATTCTGAAGCATCCGGAATACCAGAAACAAAAGCGTTCCCAGGCGGATGCGTCCTTTCAGTTTCAGTTCTCCCTCCAGGCACGGTTCCAGAAAATCCGGGATCACCTGGACATGCCGTCCATACAGGCCGTAAAACGGACTGATCCAGGTAAGGACCTGGCCGCTCGTGTACGGATCATCAAAACCAAAATGCACTTTTCCTTCCAGTTTCCGCGGCAGGACATGCCGGATAACCGCGAAAATCTGCTTTTTTGCCAGACGGAATGCTTTTTTGTTTTCCTCATCCCGGATAAAGGCCCGGATTGTCTCCCACCGGGCCTTGCCATGCCTGAATTTCCCGGCAATCCCTTTGAGCCTTTGGGAAATTCTGTGGATTCTGGCTTTCATTCCTGCTATCCATCTGCAAATCCGTTCCGGAATCGCAGACAGGCGGAAACGTGATTTTTTCGGTTTTGAATCTGCGTCATCCGGTGTCTCTGTTTCAGGATTTTCAGGAGTTTCCGAAGTTCCCGGCACTTCCGCGGTTTCCACCCGCTCCGCCAGTTCGTCTTTCAGATCCTGTTTTCCTGTCTCCGCTCCTGCAGTGTTTTCCTTCACCGCTTCAGCCTCATCCATTCGAGGTTCTGCCTTGTCTGTTTTTCCCCCGCCTGTTTCACATTCTGTCCTGCCGGATTCTGCCTGGTCCGTATCCTCCTCATTCGTTTCCCGTCCCGGATGGAACCAGAGAATCCGAAAATCCGTCTGCATTTTTTCATCATAAGAAACCTTCAGGGAAATCAGATGCAGAAACCAGCTGACCGATGCCTTTGCTTTCAGGCTTTCATAAAAGCTGCCCTCCGCCCGGTACCGGACCGGCACAAACAGCACGCTTAAGATCACAAACAGAAGCAGTCCCAGCACCACCAGAAGCAGGATTCCGATTATTTTTAAGATTCCCAGTACGATTGCTACCATACATCATACCCTGTAAAGCGGGCAAAGGACGCCGCTGATACCTCTCCTGTTTTCTGATACAGATCATCTACCATCCCGCGGACCACCTCCAGGGCTTCCCAGTATGTAACCGCGATTCCCAGGATCATGCGCTCTTTCTTCTTTTCCGATGGGACCAGAAGCATGGCAGAAGGATAGATGTCACAGAGATTCTCTCCATTTTGCGGGGAGGTAATCACATAAACCTCTGGCTGCAGCTTTTCTTCCCGGATGCCCTGAATGATGGCATACCGGTGCCGCTTTGCCTTTTTCCCCACATACAAATGACTGTACCACTGCATCGCATTTTCTCCTTTTTGCCATCATCTGCTTTCCGGTGATTTTACCGGTAATTGTCGAGAATGGAACGGCGCAGAAGATCCAGTCCCTTTACCACTGCCTGCTCCCGGATTTTTGCCCGGTTGCCCTTAAACTGATACTTCTGGACATTGACCTTGTCCTTCATGTAAGTCGCAATGTAAACCAGACCCACCGGTTTTTCCTCGCTGCCGCCGTCCGGACCAGCCAGGCCGGTCACAGCCACACAGGCATCGGAATCGGTGGCAAACACGCCACCGGTCGCCATCTCCCTTGCGGTCTGCTCGCTGACAGCACCGTATTTCTTTAACGTACTCTTGCTGACATCCAGATATTTGCGTTTTGCTTTGTTGGAATAGGTGATAAAGCCCTCGTTGTAAACCTCGGAAGCCCCCGGCACATTGATGATGCGTCCGGCCAGCAGTCCGCCGGTACAGGACTCCGCCGTGGTCACCGTCAGCTCGTATTTCTTTAACAGCTTAACCACAGCCTGTTCCAGGGTCTCCTCTTCCTTCGTGGAGTAGACACAGTCACCGAAACGGTTCTTGATTTCTTTTACCACCGGTTTCACCAGTTTCTTGGCTTCTTCCTCGGTAGCTGCCTTTGCCGTCACGCGGATGTGAACTTCTCCGGTCTTTGCATAGGTGGCAATGGTCGGATTCTGCTGTTTATCGATGAGGTCCAGCAGCTTGTCCTCCACCTGACTCTCTCCGATGCCGCAGACCTTGACCATCTGGGAACGGATGACTTCCGGCTGCAGCTTCTGCAGATATGGGTATACCTGATTCATAAACAGCGGATACAGCTCATTCGGCGGTCCCGGAAGAAGGATGGCGGATTTACCGTATTTCTCCAGGATCAGGCCCGGCGCAGTGCCGTTATCATTGTCCAGGACAATGCAGCCCGCCGGAACAATGGCCTGTTTCCAGTTATTATCGGAAATCACCTTGTAAATGTTGTTGCGGAAATACTCCTCGATCCGTTCACGGGTATGCTTGTCTTCCACTAACGGGAAGCCCATAACCTCCGCGCAGACCTCCTTGGTCAGGTCATCCTCGGTCGGTCCAAGGCCGCCAGTCAGAATGATGACATCCGAGCGCTTTAACGCGGTCCGGATCACCTCGGCCAGACGGTCATGGTTATCTCCAACTGTTACCTGATGGTACATGGTCAGGCCCAGCAGCGCGCATTTCTCCGCGAGGAACTGGGTATTGGTATTTACAATATTGCCAAGCAAAAGCTCAGTACCGACTGAAATCAGTTCTACTACCATTTAAATTGCCCCCTCTGTAAGCACTTTATGATTCTTTGCAATGTAATCTACAAGCGAAACTACGGTCAACACCAGGGCAATCCAGGTGCAGGCCACCGTCAGAATATGAAGCACCGGAAGATTCACGATCATTAAGATAACCGCGATCATCTGGAATGTGGTCTTAAATTTGCCCCAGTAGCTGGCAGCGATCACAATGCCCTGCTCCGCGGCAATCAGACGGAATCCGCTGATGATGAATTCCCGGCTGACGATGATGATGACCATCCAGGCTGGAAGCTGTCCCAGTTCAATGAGACAGATCAGTGCGGAACAGACCAGAAGCTTGTCCGCCAACGGATCCATGAACTTTCCAAAATTTGTCACCAGGTTATACTTTCTGGCAATCTTTCCATCCAGCATATCCGTCAGACTGGCTACAATGAAGATGGCCGCCGCCAGATTGCGCAGCAGGCGTACTTCTCCTTGAAATGCCAGCAGACTGATTACAAAAAACGGGATCATGATCACCCGCATTACGGTAAGTTTATTCGGCAGATTCATCGTATACCTCCCCGATCAGGTCATAATCATTGGAACCGGTTACCTTCACCCGGACAAAATCACCGGACATAAAAAGCTCACCACTGTTAACAAAGATATATCCATCTACATTCGGGGCATCCATATAGGTTCTTCCTACATAAGCGGCTTCATCGGCCACCTTGCCCTCGATCATCACATCCAGAACACGTCCAACCATGGACTCGGACTTTTCAAAGGCAATCTCCTGCTGAAGCTCCATGATCTCGTCACGGCGTTCTTCCTTCACTTCCTCCGGGATCTGATCCGGGAAAGTTGCTGCCGGAGTATCTTCCTCCGCGGAATACGTAAATACACCAAGACGCTCAAACTCCATTTCATCCACAAACCGCATGACCTCTTCATGGTCTTCCTGGGTCTCTCCCGGGAATCCGGAGATCATAGTGGTACGGATTGCAATATCCGGCACTGCGGCACGAAGCTTTCCAATGATCTCGCGAAGCTGTGCCTGATTGGTGCGGCGTCCCATGCGCTTTAAAATGCGGTCACTCGCGTGCTGGATCGGAACATCCAGATAGTGGCAGACCTTTTCTTCCGTACGGATTGCTTCGATGAACTCGTCGGTGATTTCCTCCGGATAGCAGTACTGAACGCGGATCCAGTAAATGCCCGGGATCTCTGCCAGCTTGTGAAGCAGCTCCGGAAGCATTTTCTTTCCATATAAGTCCACGCCGTAAAGAGTGGTCTCCTGTGCCACCAGAATCAGTTCCCGTACGCCCTGGTCGGCCAGCTGGTTTGCCTCTTTTAACAGGCGCTCCATCGGCACACTGCGGTAATTGCCGCGCAGGCTTGGGATGATGCAGTAGGTACAGTGCTTGTCACAGCCCTCTGCAATCTTCAGGAACGCATAATGTCCGCCAGTGGTGATGATACGCTCGGTTTCCACCTCCGGGAGCGCATTCAGGTCATGGAAACAGCTGACATGCTCCTCACCACCAAGGGCCTGCTTTAACACGTTGGAAATCTCATCGTAAGTGGAGGTGCCAAGAATACCGTCTACCTCCGGGATCTCATCGATGATCTCCTGTTTGTAGCGCTGGGCCATACAGCCAGTCACGATCAGTGCCTTGCACTTGCCGGTCTTTTTCAGTTCCGCCATCTCCAGGATGGTGTTGACGCTCTCTTCTTTCGCGTCGTTGATGAAACAGCAGGTATTAACCACAATGATATCTGCCTCGTTTTCATCGTCTGTAAAGGTGTGACCATCCCGGTTTAAGAGACCGAGCATCATCTCGGTATCCACCAGGTTTTTGTCACAGCCAAGGGAAACACATAAAATCTTCATAAATTTCAAACTCCTGTTTTATGGAAAAAGCCATCTCCCCCAATCGTGAGACGGCCTTCTCCTTTCTTTTATCGTATCCTAATTTTTACTCTTCTTCCTCAACCTGCTCCGCTTCGGTCTCGAATGCTTCCGGATCTCCGTCTGCTGCAGCTTCGATGGCCTTTGCCTCTTCCTCTTCTTCCACATCGTTATCGCCAAGAATTTTTACCTTACCCTCGTAAAGCTCCTGAACTGCGATGGAAAGCGGCTTTTTGCCTGCTGCCTTTGCGATGAGCGGCTCATCTCCGCCGATGATCTGTCTTGCACGCTTGGAGGTTGCAAGAACGATGGAATAACGGCTCTGTACGACCGGCTGCTCGCCCGGCTCAACCTCGCTGTTTACTGCGTTGATCAAATCTGTATAGGATGGATGTAACATAATAAAACTCCTTTCTGGGGGATAATATCTTCTTTTCTTGTATAATGTTTTATGATAAAAACAGTCTCATTTAAAACTGCTTTAAATCCTCTTTCATTTCTGCGATGAACTCCTGGTTCTGGGAAGTTTTGTGGCGCTGTGCCTGAATGAGCTCATGCATTTCCTGTACACAGGTTTCCAGATCATCGTTTACCAGAATGTAGTCATAGTGGTCCATGAACTCAGCCTCTTCCACCGCGCGTTTTAAGCGGCTCCTGATGACCTCATCTGTCTCGGTGCCGCGGCCCCGCAGTCTGTGCTCCAGCTCCTGGGCACTTGGCGGTGTTACGAATAACAGCAGAGTATCTGGGAATTTTTTCTTTACATTCAAAGCACCCTGGATCTCAATTTCCAGAATGACATTCTTTCCGGCTTCCAGCTGCTCCATAACATAGCTCTTCGGGGTTCCATAATAGTTACCCACGTAGCAGGCATGTTCGATCAGTTCACCATCTTCGATCATCTGCTCAAACTGCTCTTTTGTCTTGAAGAAATACTCTCTGCCGTCCACTTCCCCCTCGCGTGGTCCGCGTGTGGTGGCGGAAATGGATAACGCGTACTGGTCTGCATGTTCTGAAAGCAGTGCTTTCATCAAAGTTCCTTTTCCTGCTCCCGAAAAGCCGGAAACAACCGCTAAAATTCCCTTACGGCTCATACTCATTCCTCGATTCTGTATTATTCAATATTCTGAATCTGTTCTCTGACTTTTTCAATCTCAGTCTTTAACGCGATGGCCTTGTCGCAGATTTCCAGATCGGTGGATTTGGAAAGCGTGGTATTGGCCTCGCGGTTCATCTCCTGGGCAATGAAGTCCAGCTTGCGGCCTACGCTGCCGCCTGCTTCCAGCTCTTTTCTGGTGGCGTCAATGTGGCTGTGAAGACGGACCATCTCCTCATCCACGCAGATCTTGTCCGCATAGATGGTAACCTCGGTGGCAATACGGCCTTCATCCATCGGCGTGCTTCCAAGAAGCTCTTTGACCTTGTCCTCCAGTTTCTGGCGGTACTCCGTTAAAATAACCGGGGAACGCTCCTCAATAAATGCCACCAGACTGCTCATGTAGTCCAGTTTGCCCAGTAAGTCTGCCTTTAATTTTTCGCCTTCCTGGACACGGGAGTCTACGAACTTCTTTGCGGCTCCTTCCACAGCTTCGGAAAGCTGCTGCCAGATGCGGTCTTCATCTTCCGGAACCTGATCCATGGTCAGGATCTCCGGCATACGGGCCAGGCCCGATACGGTAATATCGTTTTTGATGCCGAACTGCTCTTCCATCTGTTTGAAGCAGTTCATATATTCTGCGGCAAGGGAACTGTTGTACTTTAAGCACATTTTCTCTTCTGTGTAGTCTTCATAGTTAATGAATACATCTACTTTTCCGCGCTGGATATAGGTTTTTAACAGGTTGCGGATGCCCGCCTCAAAGTAATTGAACTTTTTTGGCAGCTTGATGCTTAAGTCGAGATAACGGTGGTTGACTGCCTTCATTTCTACGGAAATCTTGTATTCCGCAGTGACGATCTCGCACCGGCCGAATCCGGTCATGCTCTTTATCATGATGTCATCTTCTCCTTTGCCATAGATAAAATACATTATAAGTCAAATGGAAAAACAAGTCAACGGCTTCGCATTCCAAATTGGCAAAAACCTAACCATCCTTGTCTCCGTGTCCTTGTAAATCAGGCAAAAATCCTGTATAATTGGAACGATTGTACCTGCCGGGCACTCTGGCAGGCATCCGAATCATTTATTTCATATTATAAAGGAGCTATATTGTAACATGGCATTTGACGGAATTGTGATCGCGAACCTGGTCCATGACATCCGGCAGAAATTAGAGGGTGGCAAGATCAATAAGATTGCCCAGCCGGAGAAGGATGAACTCATGTTCACGGTGAAAAACAATAAAGAAACTTTACGTCTCTCGGTATCGGCCAGCGCAAGCCTGCCGCTGGTGTACTTCACCGAGAACAACAAACCAAGCCCGCTTACCGCGCCGAACTTCTGCATGTTGCTGAGAAAGCACATCGGAACCGGACGCATTGTCAAGGTATCCCAGCCAGGCCTCGAGCGTATCATCGAATTTGAGATTGAGCACCTGGATGAGCTGGGGGATCTGCGAAAGAAGCGTCTCATCGTGGAGCTGATGGGCAAGCACAGCAACATCATCTTCTGTAAGGAAGATGGCACCATCTTAGACAGCATCAAGCATGTCTCCGCCCAGGTCAGCTCCGTGCGCGAGGTTCTGCCTGGCCGAATGTATTTCATTCCCCACACCACCGATAAAGAAGACCCCCTCACCATTTCTGAGGAGACCTTTGTCAGGGTCATCGGCAGCATACCGGCTCCGGTACAGAAAGCCCTGTACCAGAAGCTCACCGGCATCAGCCCCATCATCGGTACGGAAATCTGCCATATGGCCTCCATTGACGGAGACCGCTCCGCCAACGAGCTTTCCCCGGCAGAGCTGACCCATTTATACCACATGTTCGACATTTTGATGGAGGATGTCAAAACCGGCAAGTTCACGCCGAACATCATTTACCGCGGTGAGGAACCGGTGGAATTCGCTTCCGTGCCGCTGACCTGCTATGAGTCCGCGGAGTATCAGACAAAGCCGTTTGAATCCATCAGCCGCCTGCTGGACTCCTACTACTCCGAAAAGAGCGCTGTCACCCGTATCCGGCAGAAATCAGTAGATCTCCGCAAAATCGTGCAGACCGCGTTAGAGCGCAACTATAAAAAATACGACCTGCAGGAAAAACAGCTAAAGGATACCGAAAAGCGTGATAAATATAAGGTATACGGGGAACTGTTAAATACCTACGGCTATGAGTTAAAAGGCGGGGAAAAAGAGCTGAAATGCCTGAATTACTACACCAATGAGGAGGTAAAGATTCCGCTGGATCCACAGCTTTCCGCCCAGGAAAACTCCCAGAAATTCTTTGCCAAGTACAACAAGCTGAAACGTACCTATGAAGCCCTGAGCGACCTGACGCTGGAGACGAAACAGGAAATCGACCACCTGGAATCCATCAGCACCGCCCTGGATATCGCGCTGAAGGAGGATGATCTGGTGCAGATCAAAGAAGAGCTGATGGAGTTCGGCTTTGTAAAGAAACGCCCCTACGGCGCCAAAAAGCCGAAGATCACCAGCCGCCCGTACCACTACCGCTCCACCGACGGGTTTGATATCTATGTTGGAAAGAACAACTACCAGAATGAGGAAGTCACCTTCAAGATTGCCAACGGCAATGACTGGTGGTTCCACGCCAAAGGCATTCCGGGTTCCCACGTGATAGTCCGCACCGAGGGCAAAGAGCTGCCGGACCGCACCTTCGAAGAGGCCGCTGCCCTGGCTGCCTGGTACTCCAAAGGCCGGGAGAATGATAAGGTCGAGATTGACTATATCCAGAGAAAGCATGTGAAAAAGGCCGCTGGCGGCGCTCCGGGATTCGTTATCTACCATACGAATTATTCGCTGATGGCAGAACCGAAGCTGGTGCTGCAGGAAGTGACCGGTTAAGAAAAGCCGTCCCATGGTTTTCATGAACCATGAGGCGGCTTTTCCTGTCATCCCTTATTCTTTCGTTTTGGATTCGCCGGGAACTTACAGTGCCGTTCCTTTCTTTGGAATGAAAAAGTGGCTCATATCAGTATGTTCCAGCTTAAGAAGCGCTACTTTTTTCTCCATGCCGCCTGCATATCCCGTCAGGCTCCCATTACTTCCGACCACCCGGTGACAGGGAATGATAATGGAAATCGCATTATGCCCCACCGCACCGCCTACTGCCTGCGCAGACATACGGGAAGTTCCCTGTTTGACAGCAAGCTGTCTGGCAATCTCCCCGTAGGTTATGGTCTGTCCATAGGGAATCTGCAATAAAATCTGCCATACCGCCTGACGGAAATCGGAACCAGCGGGATGAAGCGGCGGAGTGAATGTTGGCTCTTTACCGGAAAAGTAAATGTCCAGCCATTTTTTCGCTTCTGCCAGAATCGGGGTTTCCTGAGAAATATGTTCGTCCAGAAGTGTATTAGCATAATATTTCTGCCCGGTAAACCATAAGCCGGTAAGCCTGATTTCATCAGCGGCCAGTAAAATATCCCCCAGTTTTGATTTGTATGTGCAAGTGTATACCATAATTCTCCAATTAATTATATCTGTTTTCTTACATTTTTCTTTTTCGGTGCTGGCAGCTCCTCATACATGGCCTGAAAAAGTCCGGTTAAATATTCTTTGCTGGATGCCATCGTTTCTCATCCTTCTTTTTCGTATTTTTCTATCAGGCACTGATGCACTTTTGTTTTCTTGTCATAATTTACTGCTACAAGAAGAATTTCTCCTGTATAGGCCTTCAGAGAATCTGGATAATGCCGCTCTTTTATCTGCTGCATTGCTGTTTTTGCACTTCGATTCCATTTTAATTCCACCACCATGGCAGGATAATCCTGTATATATTCTGGTTTTGGAATAAAAACAAAATCCGCAAAACCACGCCCTGTCGGTAATTCCCGGACTGGTTTAAAATAGTATTGCATCGCACTCAAATACGCAATTGAAAGCACGCTGCTCAAAGAATTTTCGTTATGATACTGAATAGCAGACGCATAATCCATATGAATCTTTTCTATCTGCTCTGCCACGGTTTCTGCATCCATATCCAGTGTCGCGTCCAGCAAAACAAACGATTCTCTCTGAAAATCTAAAAACTCATTCCACTTTTTCCTCTGGGTTGCTTTGATTAATTCCTGACGGATTTCCTCATTCGGAACAAATGCACGCTCTGTGTTCTGATCATACGCCAGATATCCCAGATGAATCAGATACGTCAGCACGTCATCTTTATTCGCAAAATTCACCACATCGTTCTGGAAAGTTCCCACCTGAACTTCCACCGAATTACCGGCAATCATCTCGATCAGAGCAGATTTCAAGCCATCAAAATCCATATTCAATAACGGAACAATGGCCTCATAGGATCCAGTTTCCGACCAGTAGCTTTTAAACTGTCCATTCAGCATCAAAGTTACAACAGCCCTGGGATTATAAACCTGATAATTCCCCAGCAGATACCCGTCATACCACCGCTTTACTTTTTCAAAATCTCTCTGATATTTCCCACAAAGTCTCCGTACTTCGTCTTCCGTGAAACCAACATAGGGAGCCAATGCTCCTGCAAACAGCATCGTGTATTCATCAAAATTATTTAAAGCCGACTGGGTTTTCACTTTTTTGATTGGAAGGATTCCTGTCAGATAAGCCAGCTGGATATATTTTGTTGGCTCCGTTCCCTTAAACAGCGCACGCAAAAACCGAATATAGTCTTCCTGGATTTTCTGATTATCCGCTTCATCACGGATCAGCACATCCCATTCATCAATAATCAAAATGAATTTTCTGCCCGTAGCTCCATTCACACAGGACAATGCTTCCGGTAGAGACTTTACATGTTCCGGAATTTCCGCAGGGTAATATTCCCTCAATTCTCCTACCGTTTTTTCAGTAATATAGGAAACTACCTTTTCTGCCCCGCCTGCCGGTTCTATACACCACTGGATATCCAGATGAATTACATCATACCGGTTCAAATGCGTTTTAAAATCTGGTGCCTGCCCTATCGTCAATCCAGAAAACATTGCTTCCGAATCACATCCCCGGCTGTAATATGCCGTAAGCATATTGGCCGCAATGGATTTGCCAA
The DNA here is from genome assembly GCF_040096075.1 of Ventrimonas faecis. Lineage (NCBI taxonomy): Bacteria > Bacillati > Bacillota > Clostridia > Lachnospirales > Lachnospiraceae > Ventrimonas > Ventrimonas faecis. The sequence continues at coordinate 10,599 of NZ_JBBMFJ010000004.1, read as the reverse complement.
ATCGTCTGGGACGGCTGTTGCAGATATATCCCTGTAATGTATTCATAACTTTATTGGTATAAGTTAATAATCCGGTTTTATCTACATAGATTTCGGAATTCACCGCAACCTGAAATGCCCCATTTCCAGAATTCACAAAAATCCCCAATGAACAAGCACCTCCCAATTCCTCGTTTTGCTCAAATACATTACATTCAGTATAGCAAAAATCCCTGCAAATTTAAATATTTCTTTCTTATTTCCCCTGATTTAAGAATTCAAGGGGTCTGGATTAAAATAAAAAAGCCCCACAGAATGGCATAAACACCATCCTATGGGGCGAAATCCGCGTCAGGTCATATTCGCGAAGCGCTCTACCGCTTTTGTGAAATTTTCAATGGTCTGGTCCGCACCGCCATGCTCAATGCCATCGCGGACGCAGTGTTTGATATGTCCCTCCAGAACCACCTTCCGCAGCCATGCAGCGCAGACTTTGCGGCGTTGATCTAGGACAGGATATCCTCACAGGGAACACCCTCATCAATCATGCGGTCAATGGCATGCACCTGACCGATGATCTTCTTTAACCGACGGTGAAGATTGTCGGAATCCATACACTGTTTCATATCCGAAACCTCCTGTTTTTCTTTCCCTGCATTTACCGGAATGTCTCCGCGTTTAAAATCCGCTCGCACCCTGTCAGCGTACTTGTACGGTGCGAAATCAGCAGCAGCGTCTTTCCCGCGTACTCTGTTTCCAGGGTATGCAGCAGTTCCTTCTCATGCAACGCATCCAGGGCACTGGACGGCTCGTCCATCAGGCAGACATCCGGGTTCCGAAGAAGAATCCGGGCAATGCCGATTCTCTGGCGTTCACCGCCGGAAAGTCTGGCGCTCATCTGGCCCATGTCGGTGTCATAGCCATCCGGCAGCGTGTCAATAAACTCCGCAATTCCGGCCCGCTTTGCTGCCGTACGGATCTCATCCATACCAGCTTCCGGCTTCGCGATGCCGATGTTCTCCGCAATGGTCGCGTCAAACAGGTACGTATCCTGCTCCAGAAACGCGATCCGCTGATGTAACTCCGTAAAGCTGATCTGCTCAATCGGAATGCCATTGATGAGAATCTGCCCTTCTGTCGGCGCATAGAACCGCAGGAGCAGGCGCAGGATCGTGGATTTGCCTGCGCCGGATTCCCCGGCAATGCCAACCCGGTCGCCCTTTTTAATCACGTAGTTAAAATGCTCCAGAATGTTTTTCCGGGTACCCGGATAAGCAAAGGTCACATCCTGAAATTCAATGGTCTCAATCTCGCCGCAGGATACCGGATGCTCCGGCTCCTTTGTCTCCGGCTCCGTATCCTCAATCTTAAAGATACGCTCTGCCGCCGCGTAGCTCTCTAACAGGCTCGTCACCACAAAAGTCAGGCTGAAGGTCGAGGACAAAGATGCCGTTGCCGCAAAGGATAAAGCAATGGTTCCCACCGGATGATTGATTCCGCGCGCGGCCAGCACACCGGCACACACCAGGATCAGAATTCTTGCCAGATACACGAAAAAGTTCGGGAAGGATGCTATGGTCTGACGATGCAGCGTTAAGCCCAGCGCCGCCTGATTGACCTTCCCATTGGCCTGTTCCACCACCTGCATCCGGCGCTGTCCCGCGCCGAAAATCTGAATATCCCGGATGCTGTAGACACTCTCCAGAATCTTGGATTTCAGATCCCCCAGCTGTTCCCGGTAGCGCATGCCGATGCCGCGGCCAGCCTTTAATGCCACAAGCGGAAGCACCACGCTGATGATCAGGTAAATTGGGATCAGCACCAATGCATACAGCGGGTTCACACACCAGGCAATCACCACCGTCGTTGTCGGGAGCAGGATGACCGTAAACATCGGCCCGATGGTGTGGGCAAAAAAGTATTCCAGTGTCTCAATGTCCGACACTGCAATGTTCATTACATCACCAGTCTCCCGCCCGATCAGATACGCCGGAGCGATGCGATCGATGGCATCGAACAAATGCACCCGCATTTTTGCCAGAATGCCGTAGGCCCCCAGATGGGAAAAGACACCTTCCAGATAACGGCAAACTGCAATCAGGATCGCACAGACTGCCGTCAGGGCCGCATAGATTCCGGCTCCATCACAAAATCCTGCCGCTGCCAGCAGCCACAGGGCTCCAAAGCCCATCAGTCCCATATGGGACAGGGCTCCAAGGGTACTGGCCAGCGTGGAGATGCCAATATATTTCCAGATTGGGCGTCCCATCATCAGAAGGCGGTAATTCATCTCTTTCATCGAATAACTGAATTTTCGCTTCATTCTGCCACCTCCATTGCCTGCTGGCGTACCACCAGTTCTTTGTAAAGTCCGCCCTCGTTCATCAGGGTTTCATGGGTTCCGTGCTGGGCCACCATGCCATCCTTCAGCACGTAAATGCAGTCTGCATTCTGCACAGAGGACATGCGGTGGGAAATGATGATGAGGGTCCGGGTCTCAGCCAGATGTCCGATAGTCGTCCAGATTTCTTTCTCACTCTGGGGATCGACACTGGAGGTTGCTTCATCAAAGATCATATACTCCGCCCTGGAAAGCAGTGCCCTGGCAATGCCCATCTTCTGGCGCTGTCCGCCGGATAAGGAGCTTCCCGCATTTCCCACGTCAGAATCCAATCCCTTACTCTGAGAATGAATAAATGAACCCAGTCCCGCTTCCTCCAGTGCTTCCAGTAACAACGCATCGTCTGCGTCCGGGTCAGCTAACATCAGATTTTCCCGGATCGTGCCGGAAAACAGATTGACCTGCTGCGGCACCATGGCAATGTGCTTTCGCAGTTCTTCCGGCTTCATGCTGCAGTAATCGTTTCCCTCTATATAGATGTTTCCGGATAACGGATCACAGAACCGCATCAGCAGGGATGCCGTTGTAGACTTGCCGCAGCCGGATAAGCCCACCAGAGCCACAGTCTTTCCCTTCGGAACCGTCAGGGACATATCCTGCAGCGCCCTGCTTCTGCCCTCATAGCCGTAGGAAACATGATCCATGCGGATTCCCGCAAACTGTTCCGGATCTTTCGGAAGGGACGGATCATACGGACGCGAAGTGTCGGTATCCAGAATTTCCTCCACCTTGCCCGCTGCCGCAATCGCCGTCAGCGCGCTGTGGGAAGCGTTCATCAGCTCCTTTGCGGCAGAGAAATAGCTGTAGGAAAGCATCAGCACGATCAGCGCCTGGGCAATGGTCATGCTGCCATCTGCAATACGTCCGGCAGAATTTACCAGCGCAAACAGAACCGCTGCGTAAATCATGGCTTCCGTTACCAGGAAGGAAGTAAAGTTGACCTTCATAAAGCAGTTGATGTTGTAATTTAACACATCTGCCTTCTCTCCCAGAACGCGGGAGTGCTCCTTATCCCGGTCAAACAGCTTTAAGGTAGTCAGGCCGCGCAGGCTGTCCATGTAGTAGCCCGTCATATCATCCAGAGATTTCCAGTAGCCCTTTCGAATTTCTTCAATCCGGCAGCGGAACAGGTTGTTCACCGGAAGCAGGATCAGAGACACTACTAATAAAAGCAGCGCCACCGGCATAGAAATGTTCTTTAAATGGAAGAACAGATAAATCGGTGCCAGGATACTGCAGATCAGACTCGGCAGATATGTGCTGAAATACATCTGCATCTGCTCCACTGCGTCTACCGATGCGGTAATTGCCGAAACCGGTCCGATCTTTTCGATGCCGCCTGCATCCAGATCCAGTACCTTGGAAAAAATCATCCGGCGCATGCTGGTCCTGGCTTTGGCTGCCGTCTTGTATTCCAGCAGGCCTTTCACCATCTGCGCACAGAAGGTAAACAGCGCCACCAAGAGTGCCGCGCGGATGGCACTTCCCGCCGATGAAAGGACCTCCTGCGGTTCAAACAGACTGCCCAGGAATCCGGCAATGATCTCCGCCAATGCTGTGGTTCCCACCAGCGTCAGAAAGCTCACTCCGGCAATGGCCAGAATCCAGAACCATAAGCCCCTGGTCAGCCGCAGCAATGTTTTGTTCATGAAAAGCATGGTTTTTCCCCCTGTTTTCTTTCGTTCGCAGCGAGGGGCTGTCGCAAAATAAAATCCAAAATGTTCGCCGGATTTTACTTCGCGGCAACCCCTCGCTGCAACGCATTTACTTACTAGTATATCCGTTTTCGCAAGATGTAGCAATATGCAATTGCAATCTCTCTAAAAACGATTATAATACAGGTTGTAAAAAATGTGAATCGTAACGAAACATCCATCCGCGAGGTAATCCGCACCCTATGAAAACAAAAATTTCCTTATCTCCCAAAAGACAGAAGCTTCTGGCTGACACCATCCGGGAGCTGGCACTGGAAGGAAGATTTTACGAAGAAAAAGAGGCCATGCAGCATGGCTGCACGACCATCTATCAGCACAGTGTTCATGTGGCGTACGTCAGCCTTTTTCTCATGGAAAAATGGCAGATCCCGCTGGACGAGGTCTCCCTTGTGAAAGGCGCTCTGCTGCACGATTATTTTTTATATGACTGGCATGAAAGCGATGCCTCCCACCGGCTCCATGGCTTTCGCCATCCGGGAACGGCGTTAAAAAACGCCACACGGGACTACGCCTTAAACCAGCGCGAGAAAAATACGATTGCCCGTCATATGTTCCCGCTGACCCCCATTCCTCCGCAGTGCCGGGAAGCCTGGCTGGTCTGCCTTGCGGATAAATGGTGCGCCATGGAAGAAACCCTGCGCCCGGCATACCACAGCCGAACAAATATGCTGGCCTTGCTTTCTCGCAGGCTTCCGAAAGTTCCTGTTCAAAAACAGTAACCTGCTTTTCATAAACCAGGAGTTTTTCACACTCAGTGCGTCCGTTCTCCTGCTGGCAACGTGACCGTGAACCGGCTTCCGCAGCCCACCTTACTTATAACCGTCACGGTGCCCTGATGGGCCTGGACGATGGCTTTCACGATCGCAAGGCCAATTCCGGCTCCTCCGGTCTTGCGGCTGCGGGAAAGATCGGTCCGGTAAAATCGTTCAAAGATCAGCGGCAAATCTTCCTCTGCCATGCCGATTCCCTGATCTTCCACAATCAGGACTGCCTTAAGTTTCTCCTGTTTCACCCGAATTTGAATCATTCCGCCTTCATTGGAATATTTTACCGCCTGTTCTATTTTATTCTGGCAGTTCACGCATGTCATACCGCCAATGTAAAGTCTTTTTCTGCTGATATTCACGTCTTTCGCACCTCCTGACGTGAATTTTAGCAGAAAGATGTGTGATTTTTATGTGGATTCTAACCGTGTTTCTTCATCTTCTCCACGAGCTTTCCATATACCCGCTCCACAAACCAGGGTTCCGTGGATTTTTTCAGTGCTTCTTCCGGCGAAAACCAGGCTACGCCACTGTTCTCATCTTCCTTCACCGAAACGCACTCCTCCGAATCTGCTTCCAACAGATAGGTGACATTTAAATGGAGATGACTGGATACATAGTTGCCCCGTTTCACATGTCCGTCTACCGTCAGAGATTCCAGAGAAAAGATTTCCTCTGATACCGGGCGCACACTGGAAATTCCGGCCTCTTCCTTCACTTCCCGGATTGCCACTGCAAGCAGGTCTGTCTCTCCGTCCGCATGTCCGCCCAGCCAGGACCAGGAATGATAAATGTTGTGATACACCATGAGGACTTTACTCCGGTCTTTGTTCACCACCCAGGCTGAAGCCGTCATATGCGCCACGGTGTTATCCCGGGAAAACGCATTTTCCTGAGTCTCGATCCAGTTCAGGATCAGCGCCTTGTCCATCTCTTCCTGCTCATTAAATGGCTGGTATGCCTTTATGGTCTCCATCAGTTCCTGTCGGTTCATTCCCATTCTGGTACGCTCCTTTGTTTTTCTAAAGCTTTAGCTGCATCTTGATATGTGGAATTCCATCTTCCAGAAATTCTTCCGAAATCTGTTCAAATCCAAGTTTTTCATAGAGACTCCGGGCATAGGTCTGTGCCTCAATGGTAATCGTTTCCGCAGAAAACCGGGTTTTTGCCACCTGAATCGCTGCCTTCACGATCTCACTTCCCAGTCCGCACCTGCGCTTCATGGCAATCACTCTCCCGATTGCTGCTTCCGGAAACATTTCCTCCGGCGGAAGTACACGGGCATACGCCTGGATTTTCTCCTCATCCTGCAGCCAGACATGGTACGCCACCTGATCCGCATGATCAACCTCCTGGTACGGACAGTTCTGCTCCACCACAAAAACCGCGACCCGCAATTTATAAATTTCATATAATTCTGCTGTACTCAGCTCTGAAAAATGCCGTATCATCAATTCCATAATCAATACCCCATGTTCCCCTGTTTTTCATTTCTTTTCTGCGTCTCTTCATTCTTCTTCCGGATATTTCAGTCCCCATTCTTTTCGGAATTCCGTCATCAGATCCATGACATCTTTTGTATAAGACAAATACATACAATCCGCATCTCCGCCGATTGCCTGCTCCATATCCGCAAGTTCATATGCCAACGCATCGGCATGCTCTCCGACTTTCACCACTTCTTTTTCCCCGGACTCTGTGTAGGTGATCACGGCTTCCCAGGCTCTCGGATATTCCATAATTTCGATGTAACCTTTCTCACAGGACACCATGCCCCGTTTCGGCTGTTTGGAATGCAGGGAAAGCATGACGGAAGCCATCTGTCCGTCTGAGTTTGTGAGAAGCAAACCTGCCTGCTCATCCACTCCGGTAGGAGCCGGTTTCATCTGCGACAGAATCTGATCTGGTTTGGAACTCATAAAATAGCGGATGAAGGAAAGCGCGTAAACTCCAATATCCAGCATGGCTCCACCCGCCAGTTTCCGGTTAAAAAAGCGGTTGCTCATATCATAATCCTTGAAGCTTCCAAAATTCATGGTAATCAAATTCACTTTGCCCAGTTTTCCGGAATTGAGAATCTCCCGAAGTTTTTTATAGAGCGGCATATGATAAATCGTCATAGCCTCTCCGATTACGACTCCATGTTCTTTTGCAAGCGCAATCGCCTCCTCCAGTTCACTGCTGTTTAAGGTAATGGATTTCTCCACCAGCACATGCTTTCCATTCCGGATTGCCTGCTTCATAAATTCGATGTGGGTATTGTGGGGCGTTGTGATATAGATGACGTCGATATCCGGATCGATAAACATCTCATGAAAATCATCATATACCTTTTCAATCCCGTATTTTTCCGCAAAAGCAACTGCTTTTTCCTGCGTCCGGTTCCCCACCGCGCTGATATTCCGGCCGTTTTTCTTCAATGCAGCCGCCATCTCATTGGCAATCACTCCGGTTCCCAGAACCGCCCATCTGATCTCTCTCATATTCAATCCCCCTCACATTCCTGCTTCACTTCAAACAATTTATACTCCGTCCAATCAGGATTTTTCTAATCCATCACTTTTGCCCGAACAAATCTGCTTCGTTCTGATCGTATGCCTTCAGTATAAATCACGCTCCGCTCCTGCGTCAACCGCTGTCAGTCCTGCATAATGTGTAAGTAACTATGAGTTTATGCAGGAAGGTCAGGATGAACTATCCAAATAATAAATCGAGAAATTACTGCAATAACAATAACTGCGAACCATACTGAATATTTTGGTGCAAAAACTATGTGATACTTACATTTCCATTTTGTATGGGCTAAACTATTATAGTCCATTTTGGACCTCCTGTGCTTTTATTTGTGGTTTTGCAGACCCACTTTTATTTTAGCACAGGAGTTTTCTTATATCTAAAGATCTTCCCTCCCCCTGCCGAGCAGGGGGTTTATTTTTACTGTGACACAATAAAAAAAGCTGCCTCATGATCCGGGCAGCTTTTCCTGTTTCTCCTGTATATCTTTCGCTATTTTCCGCGCACCTTTCTGGCTACATCACAGATTGACATCAGCGCATAATAATTAACCCGGTTCGGGTAATGTACCGCCGGATGATAATAATCGATCACCAGCGTATCGTTCCACCAGGCAAACATGGTATCCCAGGTGTATTCATTCTGCAGTTCCTCTCCCAGCACGATTTTCAGCAGGCTTAAATTGTTGCCGCAGACAATGATATCCGGGCGGATGATTTCCAGTTCCTGCTTTAATTCCGCCTTGTCTTTCTCTGCATATGCCTTCAGATCCTCGTAATCTGACCCATTTTCCCCATTGCTTTTCTTCACATTGACTACAGCAATCCGGTCAATGGTTTCCTTCTCCCGGAAACGCAAAAGTTCTTCATCGTATTCGCAGAAATTCCCGGAAAACGCCTGGTAAATGGCCTGGGTCCAGATGGCAATCTTCCGCCACATGGTCCAGGGATGGTCTGCTTTGTAAAGAGATTCTGTTAAGTGATATCCGTCCTCATCGGATGTGTAGGCTTCTTTCAAAAAATAGCACACTTTGGGCGTCTGTTGTGATTCCCAAGCTTCTTGGTACACCACTGTCCCTAAAGTTTCATAGAACGCAATTTCCTATGAAACAAAAAGTCCCTCCAGATCTAGCTTCATCTGCCGGTCGATCCAGCTTCTCTGATCTGCCTCATGAATCACATCTCCCGGCATGGCATTTCCAATCAGAAATGGAGAATTCGGATCGTGCTTTCTCCGGTTTTCCCGTACCAGCGCCGCATTGGAATTGGCATAGCAGTACCGGCACAGATGCCCACAGGTATCATAGGCTCCAATGTCCGCGGTAAGCATACAGCCGCATTGCCGGTTCTTCACATTCTGGTTCTTCTTTGGAACATCCAGACTGGCATGCAGGGCCGTCTCAAATGTCTCCACCGTCATGCAGCCCGAACAGTCCGCGCCGTATGCAGCCAGTTCACTGCCTTCCGCACAGGGTTTTACCGTCATTCCATACTGTCCGGCAATCTGAATCAGTTCTTTTCCGATTGCCAGACGGTCTTTTTGCGAAACCGTTCTGGCCTCCGGGAAATTCCGCTCCACTTTTTTGTAGAGATCAATGAAGCTGATCACACAGGTTTTCGTGTAACCGGCCAGTGTTCTGGCCATGGTTTCAAATTCTGAAATATGCCACGCTACGGAATGTTTTTCGTCAAGAAAAATGGGATCATACCGCCATCCAATGCTGTCTATGCCCACCAGCTCCGACAGTTTCTGAAAATCTTCCATCATGTTTTCCTTGCATGGCACATGCGGTTCAATGTCTGTTCCGTAAGGCGTGATTGTTACAAACCAGTATTGTCCATATGGTTTTAAAGCATCCATATGCGGCAGCATCGGCGCCGGATTCTTGGTGCAGAATGCAATCAAATCCACCACATCTGGCGAAAGACGGTATCTTGTTACCTGGTTTGGATTATACGGATTTCGCACCAGCACGTAACCTGCTTTGAGCCGGTTGAGGAACCATTCGCTATAAAATGCCGGTATATCGGTCCGCATTCCTGTATGTATAATCATAATCTGCCCCACAATCCACTATTTTTTATAAAAATGAAAATCACAGCAATCTCCGCCATAACCCAGAGTCTTAGTGCGCGAAAAACCTAATTTTTTCAGTCCGCCATAAGTTGCATTATCCACATCACAGAACAGCCGGCATAATTCCGGGCATCCGTTTTCCAAGCAGGCCGTATGCCAGAGACACTTTTTCATGGTTACATCAAAGGAATTCCGGTCATGTTTTTGAACGCTTTCCCATAAATCCATAGTACACACGATTTTCAGAAAAATTCTGCTGTACAGAAAGTAAAAGCCCGGTATCCATTCCATTTTTGCTGTGGAAGCATGCTTTTTTGCCCCGACTATATCCATCATGTATCTTCGCATGCATACCTCTAAATCTTCTCCAGAAAGGCCTGTCTCGGGCAGGATCTGATACAGGGCTATGCGGGGAAGAATCGTCTGAATCAGCGTTTTTCTCTGGTTCTCAGACTTATTTTCAATTTTTTCAATCAGCACGTCCAGTGTTTTTTCCTGCTGTTCAAATAGTTCGTTTCCACGTTCTTTTCCAAATATTTCCACCAAAAATTCCTTGATTTCTTTTTGCTGTGCGATTTTCATTGTCGTAACACCTCTTTATCCGCCCGTTCATCCAATCAACCTCAGAATTTCAGCTATATCAGATTGTAAATCTCATGCAATCACCCACGATCATAATCTGCGTTTTGTCCGTCAGCCCCGTCTGTGCAAATACCTGTTCAAAGAAATGAACATCCGGTTTCTCCACACCAAGCTGTTCTGAAAGGAAAATACCATCCATGAGTTCTCCCAGACCGGAAACTCTTAATTTTTTTGTCTGAGCCGTAATGGTTCCATTGGAAACCACATACTGCTTTACTTTCCCGCGAAGGGATTTCACAATTTCATAGCTGTCATCATAGAAAACGATCGTATCTCCAAGACTTGTCTGGTAGCATTCAGTGACATGCTCCCACCACTTAGCTAACGCTTGAAGCGGGGGCTTCTCGTTCGATTGCCCGATAGGGGCAAAGCATAAGCGAGCTATCCCCGTGTGTCCCACGGTTTTATTAGAATGATATTGTTGGAATTTTGGTTGCAAAGATCAGGAAATTTTCTTTTCTATATCAGGCATCATTCCGGATATTCGAATCCCTTCTCTGCATATATT